>NZ_JBYCZT010000015.1:0-168357 GCF_057586375.1 Peribacillus sp. SRI_006
GCTGCCGTAGCAACCCCTGTTAATGAACTAAAGCACCCGTTAGTTGAAGAAGAAATACTAATCCTTAATAAAATATTTACCTGCCTCATTTTTAATCCTTGATATTACATCGTTCTCATTAAACTCTAAAGGTATATCACCATTTCGTAGTTCATCAATCATTTCACTTATCTCATACCACTCCATCAAATCATTTGGATAATCTAAATCCGAAGCAACAATCCGATAAATCATATAAGCAAAATCAAAGGTCAATGAATGGTTATTTTCTTTAATAATTTCATTTGCTAAATGACCTATATAGGCTCTAGCACATATCTCAAGGGTTGGTTTCTCTATTACCAATTCATTCAAAGCTCTTTTAAAATAAACTTCCACTTCGAAAATATTTTCGTCAAATGGAAATGAAGAAATAATATTTACGGATGGTGATGACACGTCGGTTTTTATCAAGTTGTGCGACCAATTTACATAATCCTCAGTCGAAATAGTTCTCTTTTGAATCTTGTAAAATAAAGCATTTGTTTCCATTTTATTTACCGCCTTATAGGTTCTATTCCTACAACCAGATTATAATCCTTATTAAACTAAACTGCCCCTTTAGTTGCATAAGAAAAGGAACTGCTGTTCAGATCCTGGTAATGAAGTAAAGCACCCGTTAGTTGAAAAACTATGCTTTTTTATTTTGGGTGTTTTCGTATAGACTGATGCTATAAGGGGGCATAAAACACTCCTTTTAAAAACAAGCAATCAAGAATACAAGAAGGATTAACGCACCTATTAACGACATTAAAAACGTTGTGATCAGCAAGGTATGGCGTAATGGTGACTTTATTTTGAAGGCTTTATAGCAAAACAAAATTCCTAACACCAATGCAATTAGAGAGCATATTTGTCCAAACCTTGTATCCAATTTATCTGTCATAAAAACCAACGCATACAAAACAAGCATATGAATAGTAACAAGAAGTATACAGATTGTATTTAATATTTTAGCGTTTTTTGAAATTTCCATATTTCACCTCTAAAATCTACTATTATCCAAATCACACCATTTATATCTTCAACTAAACTGCCCCGATAGTTCCATAAAGAAAAGCTGCCTTAAAGACAGCTCTGATCTTCAGCTAAAGTACCCTTTAGTTCAATAAAGGCTATTAAATTTTTTCTAAATTTTTATTGAGTCTGATAATCCAATACAATACTATCCACGGAAGTATGAACTTTGTAGCCCATTCAATTACATTAGGAATTAAATATGATGAGTTTATATTAAATAACGGAAGTATTAGCCAAAGTACCAATAAAACTATGATACCAATAATTAAATTTTTCATTTAGATAGCCCCCCTATAATCACATATTACCATAATAACCCATTATTCTTCTTCAACTAAACTGCCCCGTTAGTTCTATAAAGAAAAAGGAAGCCTCAGCAACCTGCCTTATTGTAGAGTTGACACAAACTGTACAACAGCATAAAAGGTGAAAATAAAAAAAGGACCTTATCGAGGTCCCGAAGATTGATTTAAGAATTCTTTAATTTCATCAATAGATATACCAGATTCTTTAGCTAAAAGAATTAAATGTATCCACTCAATATCTAAATCAATATTTGAGTCAACCTCAATAATTAATTTGATGATTTTATACCTCCTTAATAAACTTGAGAATGATATATCTTTTCCAACGAGGTTTTAACAATAATTATCTGATAACTTATTCTACGACTAGAAAGCCTCAATAGTTTCATAAATTTCCTTAATGAACTAACCTGCCCCGTTAGTTCATTAAGGACACAGTAAAAAAGTCCCTTATTGGGGCTGTTTTTATTTAGATAATATTAAATTAAGTAAAAGCCTGTGACCAAAACAAAAAGGTAAATAAACATAGAGTATAGAGTTAAAATGTATTCCTTTTTTTCTCTTTTATATTGCCATTCCATGAAAGTACGGAAACTTAATGAAATAAGGAAGTAGCCAATAAGCAAGGGGATAGTATTATCAACAAACCATATTAAGATAAGAAACGCAATTAGCATAGACGTTTCAATCCACTTCTGAAATTTATTAACACTTTTGTAAAAATGACCCTTACTTTTGTCAATCTTTAATTTCTTCTTCAACCAACGTTCAAACACTATTGCAATAATTAAAAACGCTATAATAAAAATGATGTAATTTAACAAAAAACTCACCTGCCCCTTTAGTTGCATAAAGAAAAGGCTGCCTTAAAGAAAGCTCTAATCTTAAGCTAACGCACTCGTTAGTTTAATAATTCCCTATATAAACTCATATCGGTTTCCAATTTGGATCCTTTATATCGGAATTATTTGGTTTTCTTACATTTTCCGAAAAATCTAGATCGCTAACGCCAAATTTTATAAAGTTTTGTTGTGACTCTCTAAAAGAAATTTTATTTGCACCGTCTTCATCTGGATATTCATATTGGTAATTATCATCTTCCCAAAAACAAATTCTACAAATATCATGCGTTCCTGGAGGTTCTTCATCTAATGTTTTATATCCACAACAAGGACAAGTATATTTCATACAATCACCTCGACAATTCTTATGAATTTTACATTATTTCTTGTTCAACTAAACTGCCCCGTTAGTTCCGTAAGAAAAAGGTTGCCGCAGCAACCTTTTATGTTCATCTGTTGGTTCAAGCCGTTTAGCTGGAACATGGTGAATAGTGTTTACCTTATTAGGAGGAATATGCGGTCCACCGGCTACATAGCCGGTGGCTTTTTCATTATGTAAAACAATTAGTTTTTTCCAATGCCAAAGACTGTACTTTCATTAAAAATCAAATGACAGTTCAGGCATGAATTGATTCATATGTTTTTGGATTTCGTTATATTTGTCAGACTGATCACTTAAGGTTTTCATTGGAATGATCTCATATGGGCGGTTGACCCAGGTTGGCAGGAATTTTGGATTTTGCAGTTCGATTTTCACATCATCCCCGGTTTGGATTTTCTTTACGCCAATTTGCATAATACCGCCGATGTCTTTGTAATCTCCCAGCTGGCCGGATAAGAAATTCCCTAACGAATAAGCAACAAATGCCCGTTCGCCATTTGGTTTTGTAAGCCATGAAACAGGCTGCAAAACGTGTGGGTGGTGGCCAATAATAATATCAGCACCTGCATTAGCTGTCGTTTGAGCAAGCAGCTTTTGTTCATCATTAGGCAACCGTTCATACTCTTTGCCGAAATGCAGACTGACCACAACGACATCTGAAACTTTCTCTGCTTCTTTAACTTCCGTCTGGATTCTCGTGGTATCAATTAAATTCACAAGATGCGACTTCCCCGCAGGAACAGGAATCCCGTTCGTTCCATACGTATAGCTGAGAAACGAAAAGGTAATATCGTTTCTTTTTAATATTCGAATGATCTTCTGGTCTTCAGACGATTGATAAGCTCCTGTATAAGGCATCCCAATACTGTTCCAGTGGTTAAGCGCATTCAAAATGGCCTTTTCTCCTCTGTCAAGTGTATGGTTATTGGCGATTGTCACGAGATCAACCCCGTTTGCCTTTAGAGCATCTCCCACCTCTACTGGTGAATTAAAGGAAGGATATGAGGAAAGCCCTAATTCTTTCCCGCCAATCATCGTTTCCTGATTAGCCACCGTAATATCCGTTTTCCCCAGATAGGGCTTCACAAATCGGAACATCGGATTAAAGTCATACGAGCCGTTTGACTTGCGGGCGGGTATATACACCCTATCGTGAATTAAAATATCTCCCACAGCGCCTATGGTTGCTGAAGTTACTTTTTGTTTCGGAACAGGTGTATGAGCTTGAGATGAAGCGTTGTCGGGTTTAAGTTTCTTTTTATTTTCTGCCTTTGTTTCCGAGACTTTTGGTTCCTCTTGAAATTGACCTTTTAAAAATGGTGCAAGAATCCATAACAAACACATAAATGTAGCTAGAAACACTAGTATTCTTTTCATGGCAAATGCTACCTCCTACTATTATAGTAGGGTGTTTTTAGGAAATAACAACAAAAATATCTATTTGATATTTAAAATGAACATCATTCGTTTGAAACAGAGTACGAAATAGGAAAAAAAGTAAGACATATCATGTGTTGCTATATCAGATATGTTTCCTGTATCTGAAAGCACATGTCGAACAGCTTTTCAAGAAATAGAAATACCTTGTAAGTTTTGGGTACACAGTAGACTGTTGAAAAGTGTTACTTTTGGAGATAATTTGCATTTTGCACGTAAAAGAATCAACTGTAGGGATTGATCAATAGGTCCTCCTGACCCCCATATTAGCGTAAATAAAAAGAATCCATTTTGAAAAAGATAATCAAAATGGATTCTTTTCTAGTGATTTAGTATAAAGTTTTTATAATATAGTATGATTATTTTTAGTGATCCTTATAGAACTAACACACCCTATAGTTTAAGTAGAAACATTCACAATCTCTTCTAAACTTTAACATAATCCGATTCCTAAAATGTGTTGTTCTAGAATCTGGTGCAATACAAAAGGACGCCTTCTTATTAAAGAAAAGCGCCCTTTAAAGGAATAAAACAACTGGCGTTTTAAACATCTTTATTGTAAAAGCATCAACTTTATTCGTAATGAAACACCTTTAAAATTCAATAAGTCCAGTACTACTTTCTTTTTTTTGAGAGTTTTTGTATTTTTTTAAAATTAATAATTATCATTATATTACTAAAATTATTAATTTTCTTAAAAAATAATCAATGATATAATAGTTAAAATAAAGAAAAAAGAATTTTACAATAACAACTTAGATCCACAAAGTGATCAATTTCACTTTATTTTTCTATATAGAAAAGGAGGCCATTTTTATTTAACTCTTAATTTTGGAATAAAATTTGAAAAGGTTATCATCAAGAATACAACGGGGGATTACAATGATAGAACAAAAACATACACAAATTGAGCAAGATCTGGGGGTAAAAAAAACTTCCATTATTGGACCTGGATTGATCGTTGCTGCTACTGGCGTAGGTGCAGGTGATTTAGTTGCCGCACTTGTGGCAGGTACAAATTATGGCTTAGTATTTCTTTGGGCGATTCTTATAGGTTCTATTCTTAAATTCGCTTTAAATGAAGGCGTTGGTCGTTGGCATTTAACAAGTGGTAAAACTATATTAGAAGGCTGGCACCTAATGGGTAAATGGGCAACAGGTTATTTTGGTGTTTATTCAGTCATTTGGGGCTTTGTTTATGGTGCTGCCGGTACAGCTTCATGTGCGCTTGCTATGGCGGTATTATTCCCTCAACTTTCTTTAACTCAATGGGCAATCATCCATGGATTATTAGCATTTATATTAGTATGGTGGGGAAAATATAAAACATTTGAAAAAATCATGAACGGGTTAATCGGAATCATGTTTATCACAGTTGTTGGATCTGCCCTTCTAGTCGTCCCACAACTTAGTGGTATTTGGGGGACTGCTGTACCGACACTTCCACAAGGGTCATTAGTATATGCTCTCGGTTTAATTGGTGGTGTAGGTGGTTCACTAACAATGGCTTCTTATGGTTATTGGTTACAAGAGAATAAATGGAAGGGATCATCTTTTATACGTGCGGTTCGCTATGATTCTGCGATTGCATATATAGTTACTGCGTTGTTTACAATCTCACTTCTTGTATTGGGTGCGGGATTATTATATGGAACAGATGTTAATATTAGTGGAGAAAAGGGATTAGTAGAGTTTGCTTCAATCTTAGGTAATGAACTACATCCATCTGTTCAATATTTATTCTTAATTGGATTCTGGTCAGCTTCATTTACTTCTGTACTTGGAGTATGGAATGGTGTTCCTTATTTATTTGCCGATTTCATTAGATTAATTCGTCATCAAGACATTAGTAATAGTGATTTAAGTAAAACAAAGGCATATCGTTTCTATGTATTATGGTTAACATTCCCTCCAATGTTACTACATTTCATAGGAAAACCTGTTGGATTAATCATTGCATATGGCGCACTAGGATCTATCTTTATGCCTTTTATGGCAATTACTTTGCTTTATTTACTTAACAAGAAAAAATATATTGGTACGCTTGATCGTCATCAGTGGCTATCTAATATTGCGCTAGGCGTTAGTATTTTACTATTTATTATTTTAACTATTAATGAATTAAAAAATATATTTTTTAGTTAATCGTAGACAAATTAGTATGTGATGTACGACTTCTCAATATGAATCAAACCGTACTCCAATTGTATTATAAATTGGAGTACGGTTTTTGTTGCCAAAAATGCTCTAGCCCCCATTTAGACAATTTTTATGTTTCACTTCTACAAGAATATGGCCCGATTGTTAAACACAAGTTAAAAACCTCTCTTCAACTAATCTGCCCCTTTAGTTCATTAAGAAAAGCCGCCTTAAAGACAGCTCCGATCTTCAGCTAACGCACCCGTTAGTTCATTAAGACTTATCGCAGAGTTGACACAAACTGTGCAACAAACAACGGGCACAGGTATCTCCATTCATTTTCTCTTATTGATTATTTTGTAGGCGTAAAAGTAAAATTCATTGCAGACTGTTTAGACGCACTTTTTTTTATGTATTACTTTACAAAAGGAATTTATGTTAAAAAATTCTAAAAAAGGGTAAACACAACTTTATACATTTGAGGAGGTTATGCTTGCTATGAAATTTTATAAACATATCCTTGTTCCTTTTTTAGTCGGTCTTTTTTGCTTCTTATGTTTCTCTATTTACAGCTATACCATAAAAGGCACGGATTTTTTTACGCAAGAGTCTTTATTTAGGGCAATTGGCGTCTTCATTGGCGCAATACCGGTTTCATACTTAATTGAGTATCAAAAAAAGAAAGATAAAAATAAGTTTAATAGTTAAGTGTTTCTAATTTGTTTCCTTTATTTAATTTTGTTAGAAAAAGTTATTGCGTCACAGTTCGATTACACTGTGCTTGTAGAACTATCCTGCCCCGTTAGTGCCATAAGAAAAAGCTGTCTTAAAGACAGCTCTGATCTTCAGCTAACGCACCCGTTAGTTCATTAACTCAATCTTCATACCCTTTTCTTTCTTTTGTCATATGTAAAACTAATGCTACAAATAATGAGATAAAGAAATAGCGTAAATCAATTTTTACACAACCAATACATCCAGTTAGGTAATCATAGGCAGCGAAAAGCAAAAGAAATATTGATAATGCATAGAATAGTTTAGCAGCACTTTTGTTTCTTGTTTTCATAAATCCTCTCCCGACAGCCAAGATAGCAGTATTACTCTTGAAGTATAGCACCCATTAGCTGAAGACTTTCTTTAAATTAAGGGTTTCCAAACAGGGTCTTTTACTTCTTTCTCATTAGGTTTTCTTACAAATTTAATACAGCCTTCTTCACATGCCCCACTCTTAATGAAGTTTTTTTGTGCCTGCCTTAATGAAACTTCATTTGCCCCGCCTTCGTAATCAGGGTCCCGAAATTGAACACCGTCATCTTCCCAAAAGCATATTTTGCAAATTGCATATGTATCAGTTGGTTCTTCATCTAATGTTTTAAATCCACAACAAGGACAAGTATATTTCATACAATCACCCCAATACTTATATCATACCTCTTGTTCAACAATTCTGCCCCGTTAGTGCCATAAGAAAAAGGCTGCCGCAGCAACCCCTGTTAATGAACTAAAGCACCCGTTAGTTCATTAAGAATAGGTTTTTGTTGTCAGCCCTTTGAAATCAGAAACCATCTGAAGGAATTTTTCTTTCTCTTCTAAATACGGTACGTGATTACTTTTTTCAAAAATATAAAGTTTGGAATTTTTTAAACCTGCATTTATTTCTTCAGAAAAAATAAGAGGACATTGGGCATCGTATCTTCCACAATAAACAATGGTCGGGATAGTAACCTGATACAGTTCATTTTGAATGTCGTAGTTTGGCAAGTCATTAAAGGAATAATAATCTAGCCTTTTTTGTACAACTTTTCCACTGCTCGGTTTCTTAAAATATTCATCCCATCTTTCTATGTTATATAAAGACATATTAGTCCATTCTCTGTTAGCATTTCTTCGCTCTTCAGTGGTAGAGTCAGGAGATTTTAATACAGCAAAAATCTTTTTAAGTTTTTTATTTAGTGGACTACGAGGACTATAAATACTGCCTTCGTGTTCCATATATCTTTTAGTAGCAGTTGCTCCTCCAACTAATAGTTTTGTCAGAGATTTTGGAAACATTGTTGCATAAATTAAACCAAGCATTCCTCCAGTTGAATGCCCTGCAAAGCACCATTTATTATAATTTAACGCTTCTCTAATAGCCTCTAAATCCTTAGAGGTTTCCTTCATACTTAATTCATCTTCTATACCTGCTTTGCAAGAGTTTCCTGCTTCTTTTAAGTTTATTAGATAAACTTTGAATTGACTTACAAAAGTGTCGGCGAAATAATAACCTAATTCATTAAATTCACTATATAAATGGGTAATACACACTGGTTCTCCTTTTCCTTGGGTAAAGATCTCAAACTTTCCACGAGATGTACTTATAAACATTCTCTCCCACATAACGATCCCCCTAAAAACAAAAATGTATATTATTGTAAATTCGGCATTTTTTGGAGAAAATCCTTCCAAGTTACTGTTGAACTAAACTGCCCCGATAGTTCCATAAAGAAAAAGCTACCTTAAAGACAGCTCTGATCTTCAGCTAACGCACCCGTTAGTTCAAATTTGCAACCTTTCAGATTGCCCCTTACTTATAAAATGATTAAACAAAAGATAGATATATACCCCTATCACACCTCCAAGGGTATTTAGAATGACATCATCAATGTTTGTTGAACGAGCATATAATAAAAACGCTGACCCTGTAGAATTTTCAATAAAATGAATTAGTTCAATCCCAATAGAGATAAGCATTGTAACCATAATAGTCTTTTTTTTACTTGTTAAGATGCTAAGAGACATTAGTGCAAAAGCTAATGGGGTCAACATTAATAAAGGACCCATTAGTTGTGAAATTTCTGATTCTAAAATTGTTTTAAAAGGAACTAAATTTAGCAATGGAGTTGTTGAAGATATAACTCGACCTTCCAAATAATGCCACACTGGAATAAAGGTAACTACCTGATGTAATGAGCATAAATACACAATAAAAGCAGTTAGAACGACTAACTTATAAAAATTATTTACTATCGTTTTTTTTATCAAAAATATTACACAAACTGTTATAGGAATACAATTGATATAAAGCTCAATGAATTTTATACGTAAAAAACTAGAATCATAATTAAATTTCAATATTAACGGGATAAGGAAATAAAAAGTAGGAATAAGAATTGTAAACCATTTCACATTTTTTGACATAGCGAACCTCTTTCTTCACAAAATCATATGAACATTTTAACATTTATTTATAATGACTTTGTCCAAGTATTAAAATCTTGTTAAACTAACCTGCCCCTTTAGTTCCATAAAGAAAGAGCTGCCTTAAGACAGCTCCAATCTTCAGCTAACGCACCTGTTAGTTGCATAAGACTTATTGTGATTTCTGATTCTGTTTATAAAAGGGCACTGGAATGATGCCTCCTATTCAGAACAATATGGGAATTATAGAAGTGAATTTTTCTAAATAGGTTACTTTCATTAAGTGCGGGTAGAAGGTTCAAATTAGCTGTAGTTGCTAGGACCTAATATCATTAAATTACATTAAAGGAGAAATTAAAAACGTTATGAAATATTAGCTTGAATCGACTCCCTTTCTATTTCTTTTCCGTATAACAGCAATCACTAACAATAACAGAGGAATAATCGTTTGTATCAATATTCCATGAAAAGGGAAGACGTTGATATCATTACGATCAGCATCCATAGAGCTGGGCAACGACCAAAAACTGAATATGACAATCAAAATCCCTATCGGCCATACAACAGGCCGATAGTCGGAGAGGTTCAGCCACTGTGCTGTACCTATAGCAGATGCATAATAAAAAACGGAAATTTTCACAAACGCCCCTACTATCCATACCGCCATGACGGCGGACTCTACATGTTCAAAAAAGTCGGCCACACTGATGTACCGAGATACATTCATCAATGGATAATTCTTTGTGGATGTTGTTGACCCAAGTACAAATAGAACTATAAGATTCACCACAATTAACGTCATCATCACGGTAAACACAGTCATCATCCCGTGTTTCATCCCTTTTTTCTTGTCAGCCAAGAAAGGGAGGAGAAAAATCATCAGGAAAAACTCGCTGAACCATCCACCCGGTACAATCGCTCCCTTGATTGGAGGCATAATTCCATTCCCCAATATCGGGAATATTTCCTTGAATTCAATATCAGGGATCAGTAAGAGGATTAAGATAATGATTGGGAAAATAAAAACAGGTACAAACAATTGGGCAGCTCTCCCCAACACCTCTATCCCTCCGCGAACGCTAAAGGCACAGAGGAGTACCAGCGATGCCATGATCACGCTAATCGGGGTATTGACCAAAAAAGAGCCAACAACAAATTCTCCGTAGGTTCTAAGGATTAGCCCCTAAAAAAACAAGAATAAAAATCCGAGAATTTTCCCCGGAATCAACCCAATAATCTGTTCACTGAATTGGATCACCGTTTGTTTCGGATAAAGCTTGTGCAGTTTAATAGCGATATATACCGTCAGATACCCTATGAGCGCAGCAAAAATGGGGGAAAGCCATAAATCGGTTCTGGCATAGTTGGCTGTGATGCTTGGAACTCCGAGAATAGCCGTTGCCACAATCGTCGGATACATCATGAATGCCATCTGTAGAGATGAAATTTCCCCTTTCTCCATCATCTTCCTCCTTTCTACTGCATGAGGTAAACAATATCCACCTCATTCACGAGCTTTTACTTTTCCATAAACTCTCCACACGGCTTAAAAAGAGTTTCAATCCATGCAGAGGTCCTGTCATAAATTGAATATTGAACAAACCTATAGGGAGGAGTAAAAAAAGCCCCCCCTCTTTATCAAGCAGTCCCGCCGGGGGTATGTTTACGTATTTTAGAATAACGCTGTTTAAAATGACTTTAAATCCCAGTATCATACTTTTTACTTAGCGTGAACGAAGAGGATCAAAATTATCCCGATAACAACAAAATCCAAAATATTACTGTAAGATTTAACTAAAGGAATGTCACAGTTCGAATACATACGCTTCTTGAACTAACCTGCCCCGTTAGTGCCATAAGAAAAAGGCTGCCGTAGCAACCCCTGTTAATGAACCAAAGCACCTGTTTGTTCTATAAGACTTTTCGCAGATTTGACATAAAATGCATACTAATTGGGTCTATCAGAAAAAAGTGTAAAACATAAAAAGCGACAGCCCTTACATCCCAAAAGAAGGGGAAAGGTTTGTTTTAACAATTTAATTACTTTCCTCACTTTCCTCTTGATCGCCTTGTTCGTTTAAAAAATGCAAAACGATATACTGTGACCATAAACCATAACCAAAATAAAAAAGCATGGATTTCCAGCCTTCCGAATCTGGAAATCCTACATTTGGATAAAACATAAGATGAAAACCTATCAACGCTCCATTAAAAAACGAAAGTGTGGAAGCAACTACAAAAATCCTTTTGACTATTCTCTTACTCATTCCAATACCACCCTTTTTATATTCTAGGGGGACAGCCATATCAATCAGGTCACCCCAAAAACGATAAATGTTAAAAGAAAATTTCATTTTGAGTGTGCATAAAATTTAAACTTGATAGCGTTGGGGTGGTAACTCGCATTAAGTAAAAGTCAATCGCCCTCATAATCGTCTTAAGCGACACGTTATTTTACGAAGAAGAGCCACCCCTATTGGAAGAACTAGAAGAATTGGCTGATACTGCAACCGCACCAGCACCACTTGAACTTGACCCACTTGAACTATTTGAACTATTTGAAGAACCACTAGAACTACTGCCTGAACCAGTATTAGAAGAACTGGAACCATTGGTTGTTGTTGAATCCTGACCTGTACCACTTGAACTTGACTCGGATGAAACATCAGAACTACCTGAACCTATATCATAAGAGTTCGTTTTCTGTTCATCATCTATTTTACAGAACCACCAACACAATAAAATATTAAAGCCTATTCCAGTTACAAATAGAACTACAATTCCAATTTCAGTATTTAAGAATTTCTGATAAAAAGCTGTATCATACATTTCATCACCCTGTTTTAGTCTGTGTAAAACAAGCATTTTAAATGATTGTGAAAATATGTAAAGTAATTGGGGGGGTTCAAGGTGTATTTTGACCTTATTAGCTTGGGTATTAAATGTGCGTTAATGTAAATGATTTGTACATTCACTGCATCAAAATTGGAAAGATGAAAACAAAGTAAACAAATGAAATGAGCAATATAAAAAATCCTCCCCATGTGAAATTAGGAGGTTCATCTTTTTTATTTTTGTCATTGGCCATTTATATATCTGCTCCTATTTGGAATTATGGAGTTTAGTTTATGTAAAACTATAAGTAGTCATCCCCTTTGTTTTAGGGTGGAACTGATTATATTGGTAGCGCTGTTGACGTTCATATATTGGCCCCTAACGTACCGTATACGGGGCGTTAATTTACCTTATAATAAGTGTTATAAAGCCCAGTAAAGGCTAAATGAGCTTTAAAACGATAAGGTTTTTTTTGGGGGGTAGTTCATGAAAAAGAAGTCTAACAAGATAACAATACCCGAAGCAGCAGAGATTTTAGGAGTTAGTAAGGCAACCGTTACCTATTGGGCAAGAACTGGACATTTTAAGGCAGAAAGGGAAAAAGATAGATGGGTGATTGACAAGAAATCCTTGCAGGAGTTTAAGGATTCTCAATTTACAGGGGGAAACCTTTGAAAAAGTATCCGGCTGCTAAACGAAGCACCCTGGCGAATCCATAGGTAACTTAATACAGTTATACATAGTTAAATAAAATGTAAGTCTACCCTGGTAGGTCAGATACGGTTTATATAAATTTTCAATTTCATATTTCGAACGGGTCTTGTACGAAGACACAAAGATAAGTACATTGGGGACATGAATTTGAGTACATAGAGTTATTAATCCACTCAAAACCGCACCAATTTAATCTCTAACTGTTTTGAGATACAAAATCGAGTACATTATATACAGTCATATAAATTCATCAGTAAACACAAAGGGGAAGGAAATATCTATATCCTCCCCTTTTTCGAACACAACTTTTTTTTAATCTTCTTGATTATTTTATAAAAAGCTTGATTATTTTTGTGATCCTTAATGAACTAACGCACCCGTTAGTTCATTAAGACTAATTGCACAGTTTGTGTCATAACGAAACAAAAGACATTCTACATTAAATAAGCCAACGGAACCGTTGGCTTATTGTCTAAAATATTTACAATTGGTTTTCAAAGTTTTTGCTAGATTCATCTATAGATATTGTTAAATGCTTTCTAGAGGTAATAAGATTAATAAATGAAAAACTTAAGGATATCGAGGCAACAATAAATACAACTACAATGCTGTATCGCTGGCCAAGTATCCCCATCATAAGAGTTGATATCCCGAACGTTACCATTATTAAAGTACTCTGTACTGCATAAACCTTAGCCAAAAGCTTTTCCCTAAATAAACTTTGGATGATTGTATGAATAGAAATCATCCTCAGTTCTTCGAATAAACCAAACATACCAATCAGTAAAAGAGAAATGGTGGGATTTACATTAAGTCCAAATAAAAGAGTCATTAGAAAGACCATAAAGCCTCCAAGCAATAGCACATTCCGAATATTTTTGTTAATGAAATCAGATTGTCTATATGCAAGTATTCCGGCTAGAAATAATCCAAATAATAAAGAGGTGTTTATATAACCCCACCACTCAGTTCCTACACCTAGCCTTATGTTTATAAAAGGGTATAGAATGGACGATACCCAAACTGGGCTAGCTATAGAACTAAAAATTAGCGTTAAATGGAGGACACGCAGCCTCTTATCTCCTGCAATTATTCTCCAGCCTTCAAACATTGAAGTCATTTTACTTTCCTTTACTGATAGTTCTTCAAATTCTTCAGATTGTTTCTTTTCTTCGACTTTAACGAATGCCAGCAAGAATGTTGATAATACATACAAACTAAACGTCAACATTAATAGCCCATTCGAATGCAAAAATGCTGCTAATATACCACCTGCAGCCCATCCACCCATCTGAATGAATTGATATATAGAAGACATAAGGCTATTTGCTTTTAATAAGTTTTCTTCCGAAACAAGTTGAGGTATTAATGCACTACTTGCTGGATTAGCGAAACTATCTAAAAAAGTGATAAAGAAAATAATTATATAAACCGTTTCAATTGAATCTTCCGATAATAATAATGATACGTACAGGGTTAGCACAAGTAAGATACAAGTTTTAACTAATTGAGAATTAAATAAAATCTTTTTTAATTTGTATCGATCTATGAGTAGTGGTGCTAATAAACCTCCTAAAAACCCTCCAAGCATATTTATTACAGGAACCAACGAAACATAAAATAAAGAATTTGTTACTTTGTAAACGCTTGTTATGAGCGCAACAATATAAAAAACATCTCCAGCATTTGCTAAAGATTGTCCAGCCATCAATACATTAAATGATTTATTCTTCAATGCAAACAACCCCCTCTTATATAATTTTCTGAGAGAAAGAATATTTGTTTACATTGGTTTCAAATGAATAATTCTTGTATTTCATTGTGATATATAATAAAAAATCTAATATAAGAGGGGGTGTTTGTTTATTTATAATGGTAATATTTGTATAAGTAATAATAACATATAGAAGTATGCTGTAGACATATTTTTTAAGGAAAGGTGTAGGTTATGGAACAAAATTCACTAGTGTTATTAGGAAAAAAGAATTTGAAATGGGTCCGAAATATTATACCGCCTCTAAAAAAAGATGAAATTTTAATAAAAACTATTGCAGGGTCTATTAGCATTGGGGCAGAGTTGCCTCAATTTATGGAAAACGATATAACGGATCCCACACCAACTTATCCTAAGGAAACTGGGTATGAAAGTTACGGAGAAATTATAGACGTGGGTGAAGAAGTAAAAAATTTAAAGATAGGTGACAGAGTTGTTGCATTTTATGGTCACAAAGATTATGGAGTTACTAAAGAGGAAAAGGCCATTCCAGTTCCAAATAATCTTCATTATTCTCATGCGCTGCTTATTATACTCTCATGTGATTCTGCTAAAGGGGTTTTAAAACTTAATCCAAAAAAAACAGATAAAGTTTTAATTACAGGTATGGGAACTATGGGATTATTAACTGTTTATTTTTTGAAAAACTATTTTAGTGTTGAGTATATTGATGTGGTTGAACCCAATTCAAGCAGAAGCGATCTAGCTAGATTTTTAGGAGCGAATAATGTTTTTAAAAACGGAATTAGTTCTCCTAAAGATTTTTATGATTATGCTATTGAGTGTTCTGCTCGCAATGAAGCATTTAAAACACTTCAACAATCAATACGCAAAGATGGTGAAATTTGTATCCTCTCAGATGGAAACAAGGAAAAATTTGAATTGCAACCAGAGTTTTATATTAAAGAATTAAAAATAGTCGGTTCAAGTGATGGTTATGATTATAGAAAACACTCAGAATGGTATTTAAACAGCGTAAAAGAGACTGGCTCCCTTTTAAAAAAGATATTCGAAAGTAAAATAACCAAACAAGAAATATGCCGATGTTTTGAGGAATTGAGTGAAGGGAGAATTAATCCCTTGAAAATCTTGATTGAATATTAACAGACTTACAACATACTTCGACTACACAACGCTAATTGAACTAACCTGCCCCTTTAGTGCCATAATAAAAAAGCTGCCGTAAAGACAGCTCTGATCTTCAGCTAACGCACCCGTTAGTTTAAGTATATTCCTTCACAAACTTTGTTGATTTTACATAATTAATCTTTTTCATCTCTTGTATCTGGTAGTTCGCATTGTATGTTCCGGCTACTCATAACAATATCTTTATCCCAAACTTGTCAACAAAACCATAATTCCATTAGTTAAACCGTGAATAATAACTGATGGCCAGATCGAATTAGTTCGTTCATACGCTAAAGCAAAAATGATACCACTAAAGAAATTTACTGGCATTACATTATATGTTGGAATATGAATAATTGTAAAGATTGTTGAGCTAAGTAAAATTGCTCCAATAAATCCTATGCGTGTACGTAACCAGCGATATAAAAAACCGCGATAAAAAATTTCTTCGTATATTGGTGAGATAACTGCGGCAGAGATAAAGGCAATTAGAACCGTAACGAAAGTTACGTTTTGCTGTATTGCCTCTGTTTTGCTGTTCTCCCACGAATTCCCTATAAAACTAGTAAGCACTACAATTATCACGGCACCAACCATTAAGATAACAGAAAATACAACAATGATTTTCCAATCCTTCACAGTGAATTTTTTTATCCCTACTTCACTCCAAGAAAGTTTTTTCGGGCGGAGAGCAATAAAATAAACACCTAAAATTAGAATAATTGCTATTGTCAATCCCATTAATGTTCCAGCATATAGAACATTATCGAACCAGTGAGAATAAATTGGGTGAACAACGAATTTAATACACCCAATTACAAATACAAATTCAAGTAACATTAAAAATATAAATTCTTTCAAACCCCAACGGTCTTCTTCCTTCCAGTTCATTTCAGTTGTTTTCAACCGGCATCACTCTTCCTTTATATGGTATAATCCAACTATATTAGATGACGTTACGTCACCTGCAAGCTTTAATTTTAGGAGGGAATGAAATGAAACGATGGACTACAGGACAGGTATCAAAACAGCGAAATCTCTCCGTTCGCACACTTCGTTATTACGATCAAATTAATCTCCTCACACCAAGTTTTAAGGATGATAATGGACGACGATATTATTCAGAAGAGGATTTGTTTAAATTAGAAAAAATCATCATTCTAAAATCACTTTCACTTCCACTCGAAAATATTCGCGATTTATTAGATAGACTATCCTATAAACAAATTCTAATTTCGCATCATAATTATTTACAAGATGGACTTTCCAAACTTCAAACAAGCATTTCTAATACAAAATCTTTAATTAATATGATTGACTTGGAAGAATCTTTGTCTTGGGAACGTGTCTCTCAACTTATTCAAATTTCACAAAATAGCTCTAAAAAATGGATTGACTATTTTGAAGTTGATGAAAAGGTAATCTTGCAAGAGACAATTCCAAATCTCGGCAACAATGATTGGACAACACATCAGTATATTTCTTTGCTACGACGAATTGAGTGGTGTATAAAACACGATATTAAACCTGAATCAGACGAAGGTCATCAAATTGCTTGCGAGTTAATAGAAATATCAAATGATACTTTTCAAGGAGATACGAAGTTGATGGATAAGTTCTGGGAAGTCAGAAAACTGCCCTCTAAGGAAACGGGCCTATACCCGATTTCGGAAGAAGTACTCGAGTATGTGGAGCGTTGTATTGCTAATGTAACAGGTTAGGAATAATTATATAAATGGTCGGGGTAATTAGCATAATATAATAAATACAACTGGCTTAATCAACTAATCTGCCCCTTTAGTTCCATAAGGAAAGAGCTGCCTTTAAAGACAGCTCCGATCTTCAGCTAACGCACCCTTAGTTCATTAAGAAAAGTGAAATTTCTTTAAGAATCGCGCCCTTTAGTTGAAGAAGTTACATGACATTCTCTATTTCTTTTTTCTTAAATATGCCTACCAGTAGCATAATAAGTCCTACGATGAAACCGAATGGGAACAAGTACCACATAATCAAAGCTGCCCAACCATTCCCAACAGTAAATGCGTATGTTAGCCCTACCGCAAAAGATAAGAATGGCGAAATTGCCAACATAAGAGCAATACCCCAAACAATGAGTTTTCTTTTTTTCGACTTACCTTTGCTAAGTTGATAAGCTACAAGTGCTCCTATAAATGCAATTCCATACCCTACGGCAAATGCCATCTTTTGTTACTCCCCTCTCTAAATTTCACAATACTCTTATATATGTGTACCTCTGCTGATTTAGATTAATGTATATCCCCCTGATTTTAACATAAATATCCAACCATCTTTAAGAAGTATCTTTAACAAAATGGCCCAATTGTTGAATAAAGATCAACAGACTCTTCAACTATCCTGCCCCTTTAGTTCCATAAGACAAAGATGTGCCAAGGCAACTCCCTTATTGCACCTGTTAGGTTAAAAACTGCTAAAATATGTAATATAAGCAAGATAACTAATTAAATGGGGGAGAAATATGAATGTAGAACTAACAAGATTTAGAGTTAAGGAAGGTAAATCGGAACGGGTAGATGAATGGTTAAAGTTTCTAAACGAAAATATGAATGATGTGCTGATAACTCTTGAAGCCGAAAAAATGTATGTTGAAACTATATTTAGAGAACATCTAAGTGGTGATGAGTTTTTATATTGGTACTCTGTCCAGGGTCAAGGCGGACAAGAAGTGCAGGAATCAGACCACTGGATAGATAAGAAGCATTTAGAGTATTGGAAAGAATGTATTGATGAAACATTCAGACCTGTTGATTTGAAAACGGAAGTAGTTATGATTCCAGAAAATATAAGTCAAAATATGAAATGACCTCTACTATTTGAGGTCTTTTTTTGCTCTTTTTGATATTTAGCCTTTATTTTTAATCTCTTCCAACAGAGGAGATGACCCTTTCATTCTGTTTAATTATTGTTTGATTTTGATTTCTCATTTTTGTAAAGTCAAATAAAAATATTAATAAGATTGCTATTATAAGGAAAGCCATAATTCACTTCTAACCTTTACTTTTCTCTAAATTATACCAGTTCTTATGCAACTATCCTGCCCCTTTAGTTCCATAAGAAAAGGAGCTGATGATCAGCTCCTGGTAATGAAGTAAAGGACTGTTAGCTTAATATGAATTATTTACTTAGTTGTTCATTATAAATACTAATTGAATGTACCTTCTCTTTTAATAAGTTATCTATTATTTGCTTTAGTACCATGGGTTCACGTAGTTCTTCATTATCAAATTTCACAAGGTCATTCACCTTAATCCATCTACTGTCTAAAATTTCATCTTCTTCAAGATTTAATGAACCACCATTAACCTCACCAGTAAAATGAAATAGAATTACTTGATTGTTTGTACTACTGATAAAATTATATACACCCGTTGTACCATTAAGTTTTACATCATAGCCTGTTTCCTCTTTTACCTCCCTACGAGCTGAATAGAGAATGTCTTCACCATATTCAATGCGTCCACTTGGAAAGTTCCACTTATCAATAGCAGTTGGTTTATTTTCTCTAATTATTAAGACTTCATCATCTCTGAATATTGAAACACTAACTACTAAAACTATCCCATTATGAGCCATCCTTTTCTCCTCAAGTATTTAATTTTATATTTATTACTACCTTTTTCTCTAATTAACACCTGATTACCTTCTACTACCACTAACCTGCCCCGATAGTTGCATAAAGAAAGAGCGGCCTTAAAGACTGCTCTGATCCTAAGCTAACGCACCCGATAGTTTAAGTAGAAATCTTCACAATATTAATTAACATAAATATCATCCATTTTCCTTTAAATTAGAAGTTTTTTGTGTAAATGGGTTTAGTAATTAAAATAATAGGGTATTTATGATTTGGCATATATAAAAAGAGGAGATTTAATTATGGATTTGTCACTTGATATATATAACTTAATGAATTTCATCGAAGAAAATAACGAGGATTTTGAAGATTCATTATTAAACGAATCATCTAATGTGAAAGACAAAATTGAAGAAATATTAATGGTCGGTAATATTGACCTGATAAATAATGCCGGTAGGCTGGTTCGATACATTATTGAGGGTGAAGAACAAGAGCTTCAATCATTTGCTAAACAAGAAGGTATAGCTTGGGCGACACACGAAATACCATTAACTTTCAAATTAGAGTGGGTGCAAGCCATTCGAAGAACTTTGTGGAAGTTCCTACAAGGATATAACGAGGTAATGAATCACGTTATTAATGAAGAGTTTTTTTCGGTAGAAAAACAAATAAATAATCAAGTAGACAGGTTTTTAAATGTTTTTTTTATCACATATTCTCAATACAAAGATTCATTGATAACGGCTCAAAGAGAATTGGTCGAAAATCTTTCTGTACCAATAATCCCAATAACACCCACTATATGTATTTTGCCTTTAATTGGTGCGATTGATCTTTACCGAACGAATATTCTAGAGGAAAAAGTTTTAATAGAGATTGGAAAATTAAATATTCACCATTGATTATGGACTTATCTGGAATTATGGAAATGGAGACTGAGGTAATTGATCATTTAATGAAGATTATTGACGGCACTTCATTAATGGGATGTACCACTGTGATTACCGGGTTAAGACCTGAAGTGGCTAGCAATATGATACGCTTAGGAATGAGATTAAATGAAAAAGCACAAACATTAGGAACTTTACAACAAGCGTTGAATAAATACTTAATAAGTTAAATACGGAGAATCTTAGAGGAGGGTCGCTTTGTCGACTCTTTTTCCTTTTTCAATATATTCTGACCAACTGTCTAAATATTTTATTCTGCCTAGCAGTTACATCTTTGTATAAAAAATATAGTTAGGTATTTAATTCAACACCAATCAATTCGTTTTCTTCTTCAACTAAACTGCCCCGTTAGTTGCATAAAGAAAAAGCTGCCTTAAAGACAGCTCCGGTCTTGAACTAACTATCACACCTTTTGTTCAATAAGACATATCTCAGATTTACGCAAACTGTGAGAAAGAAATTCTGTATAATAGCATCATTTAAATGGATAATCAACGTACTGTCTTACATTTTATTCTGTTTTTATAAAAATGAAGCTATGTTATAAACGCTTCCTCCATTTTTTTATACTTATTAAAACCAAAAGAAAAGATAAGTATAAAACAATAAAGCACACGCTGTATGGATTGATTATTTTTTTTAATACATATAAGGAATCGACATCGAAAAAAAGAATACAGATAAGTAGTATGATTATGGACATTACCCATAAGGGATACTTTTGCTGGACATTGAATAAGCGTTTGACACCCCTGCTGGCAGCCCACAAAGGGATTAGCATATTCGGTATGATAATAATGGCCCACCAAGAAACCAATATATATTCGAAGCGTTGAATAAAGGGTAATTCGATGACACTGCTCAATGTGAGTGTTGGCCATAGGACGAGGGCCAACTGTTTCTGTGAATAAAAGACTGTCGAAACAAAATAAATTAATAGGAGCAATAACGTGGTGGCTAAGGCTCCTCCGTGGGCATACTTTTTTGATGATTCGGCACTCTTGATGAATGGATAATACATCAGGATCATTTCAAAACCAAGCATTGATAATGAAACACTTCTAGTTCCTTTCATTATTTCGATTAAAGTATGATCGAAAACAGGAAGAAAACTGGTGAAATCAGCGTATTTGAAACCATATAATGGTACAAATAAAAGCCAGTATGAAAGGACTACAGATAAAAAGGCGATCCCCGTAACAGTTCGGAACCCTCCCGTATGTATATAATAAATCAGGATCAGGAAAACCAAAGCTAACGCCCAAGAAGGTATTTCCTCAAACATCCAAATATGAACAACATTTATATAGCCGATAATGATCGTCATTCCAAGGATAAAAAAATAAACAATGAATAAGAGGCTGAAGAAATTCCCTATCCATTTACCCAATGCATAATGATTAGCAGAAATGATATCACCAGGAACAATGCTAAAAATCTTATATATAAGCCAAATTAATATATGAACAATCAGGCCGGCTAAGAGTATGGAGATCCAGCCATCCGTTCCTGTCGCCTTAGCTAAATCTCTTTGAAAATTTAACACACCCAATCCTATTTGCATAGTATGCACTAAAAATAACACATAGAATGGCGATACCTTATACTTTTCATTAACGCCAGCTTGGTTCATACGGGATCCTCATTTGTATCACTCATATTTCTCATTTTTATAATCTGGCTTTTATAAGAGAAATTTATTCAAATAGTTAAAAACTTTAAGTACACAGTACGAATACTCTACGCTTATTGAACTATCCTGCCCCTTTAGTGGCATAAGAAAAAGCTGCCTTAAAGACAGCTCCGATCTTCAGCTAACGCACCCGTTAGTTCATTAAGGATCACAGTTTTTTAAACTCTGGTGTTTCAATAATTCTTTGAAAAAACTCATTTTTGGCTTCCCTGTACTCATCCATTTCTTTTCCTTCGTAATTCCTCTTTAAATCATCGTATTCCTTTCGATATTTATCATTTATTAATAAAACATCTCGGAACTTCCAAAAGAAATCAAATTCAGAATTAATTACATTTAATTGCACACCGAGAGGAGGAACGGTTGAATCATCTTTAAATGCCCTGAAACTGTCGGTTTTAACACTACCTTCATTTAGTTCATATAAGGCTGAAAGTGTCTGAACTGCCATTTGGAATTGTTCAGTAGTAACACGCACTTGTATATCTAAATCACCCTTTGTAAGGCAATTAGGGACAGCTGTACTTCCAACGTGCTGGACATCAGCTTCTGGCAAACGTTCTTTGATTAACTTTTTGTGTAAGTAGAAAGTTTTCTTTACCTTTTCGTAAAAAAGACTGTTGTCAAAAAAATTTACTTGCTCCATATAACCCTCCCCACAAGAATTTCTTTGCTACTAATTTTACCTGTAGGTTTGGAATAAAGGTTGATAAAGAAATTCTAGTCCATCCTATTTAACAGCACATGAAAAACCTCCATTTTGAGAAAAGATTGATCAAAATGGAGGTTTTCACTTTAACCAAGTATGAGACTTTTATAAAAAGGTTTAAATTATTTCCTTGTGTTGCTCAACAATCAAGCCCGATTGTGGAAATAAAAAATTAAAATTCCTAATTCTCCTTTAAATAAGGGCTTTTTATTTCATGTGTTTCTTTTTCCAATCTACTAACATCATCATTTTTTCGTTATCAGGAAGTTCCATATCTAGTGGTGTTATTAATTCTAATGAATTGCCATCGGGATCATAAAAATAAACAGCAGCATGATGTGGATTATTTTTAAATACTAACGGTTGCATCTTTGGAGAGAAACCAAAAGAAGTACGAACTTCAATATTTACAGATTCTAGCCACGCCTTCACTCTTTCAATTTCACACTTATCTACTTTAAATGCTAAATGACGAATGGATGGGTGATATGGAAGATTTACTGTTTCATTTTCCCAAAGACCTAACCAACTTTCCCCCTTTACAATCCAAAAGAAAGCCAATTTTTCTTGTTCACTAGCGAGTTCTAGACCAAGCTTTTGATAAAATTTAATCGATTCCTGTAAATTACTTACAGGCAGATGTGCTTCATATAGTCCTCTAATCATTTCAATACTCCTTTAGTAGTTATACTCAAAATAGTAAAACAATTCTAGCGATATCAACATACAAATCAGATATTTATTAGACAATAAATTTAGTAAACCACACAATATATCCTGCCCCTGGAATAAAAAATACTTGGGCTAGAATCGTTCCTAATAAACGAGAAGTAACCATCATAAGAGATACACCCTTGAGATTAAGGTAACTGCCCTTTTGATTTATTACGTCATCAGCAAGGATAGATATTTTAGGGTCAATAAAAATTATAAGTAAAATTGTAGCTATTCCATTTATAAGGCCCGATGCCATAATAGCCGTTGTTGCCCTTTCTGGAGCTATTAAAGCAGCATATAACGCAGATAACACTCCAATTGTATAGATTGCAGTTATTACCATATTAATTAAAAACAATCTTATGGGAATATCTTTTAATCTAATATCCTTTAAGTAAGAAAACTTTGGTAAATGAATGTGTTTTATCCCACGCTTAATGTATTCGAAAGTTAACCCCTTTTTAATCAAAGATGGTATAGAACCTCTTTCTTCAGATAAATGAACAATAGCCCTTGAAAAAATAGCAATAAAAGTAGGAAGTAAAAGAATACCTATTATTGTTCCTAATGTTGATGAACCAATAATGATCCTGTATTGGTTTTCAACAAACTCTAGTGTATTTACTTTAGGAGCATTATCAACCAGGCTCCCTGTAAATGGTTGCTGCATCATATTCGCTAATCGAGAAATCATAACCATCAAGTTAAATAAGGATAGAGCTGAAGCTAACAATCTTACTCTTGCACCAGATAATCTGACTGCATATGCAAGTGTTTCGATAGAATGGATAATAAATATAAATAGAGATATAAGAATTAATTTTTCTGTTAAGAGTTCCAAAACAAATTACCTACTTTAATATATTTCTTCCCATATTACCACATATATTCCCAATTTATGTTAGGGAACTAACCTGCCCCGTTAGTTCCATAAGAAAAAAAGCTGCTAATCAACTCCTAGCATTGAAATAAAGCACCTGTTAGTTGAACAACAAAATCCTTTTCAAACTGAATATCTCTTTTGTAACTTTAACTTTAACTATTTTAATGATAAGGTTTTACTAATAAAAGGAAATTATCAAAGTGGTTATTATTTAGAAGGAGGAATGACGGTGGCATTTTCAGATTTCCAGTACGCTCGCCCAAATCGTGAAGAAGTAGAGAGAAGGTTCCATTTAACGATTGAAGAATTCAAACTCTCCTCAACTGCTCAAGAACAAGAAAAAATGATTAAAGAAATTAATCAAATTCGTAATGAAGTAATGTCAATGGGATGTATTTGTTCCATTCGACATTCAATTGACACGACAGATGAATTTTATAAAAATGAACTTAATTTTTTTCATGATTTTCTCCCAATCTTAAAAGGATATGAAACCAATTATTATAAAGCGTTAGTGGCTTCACCATTTCGTAGTGAATTAGAGGAACAATATGGTACTCAACTTTTTAAACTTGCAGAGCAAAAATTGAAAACATATGGTGATGACGTTATCGAAGATCTCCAACAAGAGAATCATTTAACCTCCCAATATGTACAACTTATTTCCTCAGCCAAAATCTCATTTCTTGGAAAAGAATATACACTTGCACAATTACAACCATTTATAGTTCATAGCGATAGGGATATAAGAAAAGAAGCTGTCAAAATGCATACAAGCTTTTTTGTAAAAAACAAACAAGAACTTGACGATATTTTTGATAAACTCGTTAAAGTACGAACAACTATTGCGAAAAAACTTGGGTTTCCAAGCTTTGTTGAGTTAGGGTATGCGAGAATAAATCGCACGGATTACGATAAGGGGATGGTAGAGAATTTCCGTAAACAAATTGAACAGTTTATTGTACCAATTGCTTCTAAGTTGAAAGAGCGTCAACGTAAACGTATTAATGTTGATACATTGATGTTCTATGATGAAGGATTTGAGTTTCCAAGTGGTAATGCAATTCCTAAGGGAGATGCGAACTGGATTATTGAAAAGGGTATCGCTATGTACAAAGAACTTTCACCTGAAACAAATGATTTCTTTCGTTATATGGTAGAAAATGACCTCATGGACGTAACCGCGAAAAAAGGAAAGGTGAGTGGTGGATATTGTTCATATATTTCAAGTCATCAAGCCCCGTTTATTTTTTCAAACTTTAGTGGTGTATCACACGATATTAAAGTCCTAACACATGAGGCAGGTCATGCATTCCAAAAGTATAAAAGTAGTCATTTTGATATTCCAGAATACGCTGGACCAACATTTGAAGCTGCTGAAATTTTTTCAATGAGCATGGAATTTTTCACTTATCCATGGATGGAAAACTTTTTTAAAGAAGATAAAGAGAAATATTACTTTTCTCATTTAAGTGGTGCGTTATTATTTTTACCTTATGGTGTAGCAGTTGATGAATTTCAACATCGTATGTACGAGCAACCTGAATTAACACCAATTGATCGACATGCAATTTGGAGAGAGATTGAAAAGAAATACCTACCACATCTCCAATATGGCGACAATGAGTATTTAGAAAATGGTGGATTTTGGCAGAGCCAAGGGCATATTTATCAAAATCCTTTCTATTATATTGATTATGCTTTAGCTCGAATTTGCGCATTTCAATTTTGGAAAAAAATGATTGAAAACCACGAAGAAGCATGGAACGATTATTTAAAAATTTGTGAGCAAGGTGGAAGTAAATCGTTCTTACAATTGGTAGAAATAGCAAATATAATTTCTCCATTTGAAGATGGATGTGTCGAGTCGATTGTTGGTGTAATTGATAATTATCTAAATACGATTGACGATATTACTTATACACAAAAGAAAATAATAAGTCCGTAACAAAACTACTTGATAAATAGCTATCTACTAAATAAAGTTCAGACCATAGTATATATGGTCTGAACTTATTTAGTTTATTTTTAATCTATATACCGACTAGCTTTTATACTAGGGAATTCCTGATAATTCAGGAATTCCCATCTATACGTTGCGTTTTTATGAAAGGCTCTCTTAATCGATAATGTTGAATTTCAGTAAAAAAATATAGGACCCTGGGAGTTCCTTTTTCAGGGGTTCTTAATGAACTAACGCACCCTTTAGTTTAAGTGTAATTGTTCACACACTTATTAATTAAATAGTTACATCTATTTTTTTTCAATCGCCATACGCAAGTTCGAGATAACTCCAATAAGCAATACTAACGAACAAACCATTTTTTCAAAAGGTGTTCCAAACAATTGTTGTATAAATCCAAAAGACCAAAGTACAACAAAAAACCAACATATAACGGTTATTCCTCTTTTGTATTTATATAGTTTAATTCTACCAACAATCAGCGTAAAAACTACTCCAATAATAGAAATAACGAGATTTATAACAGATATTGGTAGCTGTTCAGCGAATGATTCAGACCTTCCACCATTAACCCATGTGAATGGAATACTTTTGTTTATAATAAGAATGTGGATTAAGATAGTCAAAGAGTAAAAAATAAGTCCCATAAATACAGCAGTTTTCATATTAATTTTCCTGAGTTTTTCTAAAATAAAATCACCTCATTTTTCTTTCTGTTTCAATTTTATTAATCCAAGTAATATACTATTCCTATATCTCTTACCATCTGACAGGTAACTGAAAGTAAGATTTCGAAGAGTTATCAAAAATCACCATTATTCTTAAACAGCAAAAAACATCGGCTAGGTATTCTTGTTGAACTAAACTGCCCCGTTAGTGCCATAAGAAAAAGCTGCCTTAAAGACAGCTCTGATCTTCAGTTAACCTTAGAACCATCAAATCCTCATCAAAATAGTGCCCATTATACTTTAAGGCATTTCGTTCTGTACCATATACTTCAAAGCCCAAAGACTTATATAGTTTCTTTGCGGAGTCATTAGCAGATACAACAGTTAAATTTATTTGTTCCAATCCATCAAAATTCTTCGCCCTACTTATAAGTTCATTCATTAATGATTTCCCTAAACCCTGACCTCGATTGCCTGGAGCTATGTACATTCCAAAAACAGTCCCTTTATGTTTGGTTTTGAGATTGTTTTCACGTATAAAAGTAACAATTCCAACTAAAGATTTTCTATTATCAAAAGCACCTACAATGAACTTGTCCCTTATTGGTTTTATTCGCTCCTTTACCGTTTCTAATGAAAATCCCACCTCTCTCTCATATGTTGAACCAAATGCTTCGGGGTTAATTTCCAATGCATTTAATCGCACTTCCTGGTATAAATGGGCATCAGACTCTTTTAAAATACGAATATTCATTAGCTACTCCCTCCGTTTATTTTGCATGAAACTTTGTATAGAAGAGTTTTTCTATACGATTAAGTTTGTATAAAGCATTCTATTTATCACTACTAATATCCTTCTTGAGCTAACCTGCCCCTTTATTAGTTCCATAAGAAAAAGCTGTCTTAAAGACAGCTCCGATCTTCAGCTAAAGCACCCGTTAGTTTAAGTGTATATCTTCACATTTTTATAGACTTATCATTAGTAATGCCGTTGGCTCTAGCCTTCAACTATTGCTATGTATTTCAATATTTCGCCATCAGATTCAACGATTAAAATATCGCCTCTTTCTTCGGTGAAGGCTGCTGACCATTTATCTAAATAAGATTTCCAAAATTCAAACTACTTAGAAGAAGAAGCATCACGAGGAAATAAAGACAAAAAAAAAAACAACTATTCTTCGGATTCCCCTTTTTAATATAGTGAAGAATCAATGTTACATTCATTTAGAGCATTTTCAATTAATAAAAGCTGATCATTAATCATTGATAAGTAGAAAATATGAGAGTTATTTATTTGTTCCTTTAACTCTAGCAGCAGTTTTTTATCCCTTAAAACAAGGTAAACCTCTTCTGGATGTAACATACAACTCTCCTTTCAGTTGGAATATTAATTTTTACCCGGATTATTACATTTAATAACTTGTGAGCAGTAAAGGTTATTTGGTAAAATATACCTTTTTAAAGTTAGTAGTTACCGAAGAAACTATGCTTTTTGAACTACTCTGCCCCTTTAGTGGCATAAGAAAAAGCTGCCTTAAAGACAGCTCCGATCTTCAGCTAACGCACCCGCACCCGTTAGTTTAAGTACATTTCTTTACAATCTCTATTAACTTCTCTAAAATTTTATGTTATGTACTAAAACTATACTTTGGCATCGCATAAAGTATAGAGGTTATTTCAAGTAAAATAAAACTGCCAAGTTGATTTTTAAAATCACTTATTTATTGAGTTCATTAGTTGGAAGAAGCATTCAGGTTTGTGAGTCTTATTTAGGTTATACCACGAGTGTAATGTATCTGGTGCAAATACATCTAATTTTTTCAGTACTTCCATCGCAAATTCCAAAGGAGCTACTCCTGATGCAGTAACCAAATTTTCACCCGTTACTACAGGTTCCATCTCATAAAAATTTTCTCCTTTATAATTGGGACAGACCATTTTAATATACTCTAAGCTATTGCTTGTATGTTTTCTAGAATCTAGATATCCCATATTCGCTAGTCCCTCAATAGCACCACAAATAGCAGCAACAATAGTGCCAAGCTTTAAAGCCACGCCAATTTTTTTCAAGATAGGTTGATGAATAGCTTCTCCCCAAGTATTACCTCCAGGTAGAATTACAAGATCTTTACTATCAAAGTTACATTCATCAAGAGAAATATCTGGTTTTATACTCAGTCCCCCCATCGTAGTAATAATTTCTTTATTCGCTCCTACTGTAATTACTTTTAAAGGTGCTAAATCTTTTTTGAAATATCTTCCTGAATTTAGTTCAGCAATTAAATATCCATATTCCCAGTCTGACATTGTATTAAATACATATAGATAAACTTTTTTTATTTTCATCTACTAACTCTCCAATCATAATTTTCATAGTTTATTTTTTCCACATAAAGCTACTCCACCAAAAAAGAACGTACGTTCCTTTTAATGCAATTATATTCCACAATTAACCAATAGTCAATTTCTTATGGAACTATCCTGCCCCGATAGTTCCATACGAAAAAGCTGCCTTAAAGACAGCTACGATCTTTAGCTAACGCACTTGTTTGTTGAATAAACAATTTAAAATCCATTACCCTGGAATACTATTCTCATTAATTCGACGGCTATAAAGTAAACTAAACCAACGAATATACTAAGACCTAAAGCAAATTTTCTCCAAAGTCCTTTCTCACTAAGAAAAGAAAAAGAGAAGGATATAATAATTCCAAATATCATTAATATACGAAAAGTTGTTACTCCAGGATCAATTACTCGTGTTATATTCGCAGCAAAGAAACAAATAACCAAGATAATTAAAGTAAACGAAATAATCCCTAAATATTTTTTCATGATTCCCCACCCTTCCCTCCATTCTATTTTACGAAAATATAGTAAATGTGTATTTTTTTATTTGGGTATCTTGTCCTTTAGATCCATAAGAAAAGGGCTGCCGAAGCAACCCCTGTTAATGAACTAAAGCACCCGTTAGTTCACTAAGGTTGGGATGTTTTCTTCTAATAATTCTGTTTAAAAACTTTTAGTTCTAACAGATTCAGGCTGGTATAATTGTTTTTTTGAGGGTAACAAGCTAAATATACACAACGTTAAGGAGAGTATCATCATAACCAAGACACCTGAAATCACAACAGTTTGAATTGAAGTAACCAGAGCCGCAGCTCCCATAATACTTGTTGCCGTGATTACTAAAATCGCTTGAAATAAGCTATAAACACTCCCCACTCGCCCCATTACATCAACTGGTATATTGTTCTGATAAAATGTTAGAAAGCCCGTATTAGCATAAGCTATAAAAAAAGCTAAGATAAAGAAACCTACTGCTGCAATGATAAACGTACTTGAAATAGAATAAATAATATACCCAGTTGAGACTAGTACAGACCCCACACCAATTAATAGTGAGGTTTTTATCTTATTAACTATCAATGAGTTAGTTATTGATCCAACTACAATACCTACCCCAGCAATAGTGACCAAAAAACCATATTCACTGTCTGACAAAAAAAGTACCTCTTTGGCAAATGCTGCTTCAAGAGAATCTACTGCATTCGCCATAATAATCATCACACAGCTAAACAAAAAGTAAATCATCATTATGTATCTATATTGACGACTAAAATCAACTACCACATACCAATCCTTTTTTATTATTTCCATTGATAGTTTATTATTCGTTGAGGAAACAACTGTTTGTTTTTCTAAATCAGGCATTAATAACGTAATCATACCTGATAAAAATAATGCTATTGCATTTGTATAGATTGCAAATATTGGAGTACCAATTAAAAACAATAATCCTGCAACAGATGGACCTATTAAAAATGCTCCTGAAGTAACTAAACTATGAAGGGAATTAAATCGTTTTCTTTGTTCTTGCGGAATTAATTTTGTAATGTAAGTCATTGATGTCGGACCAAACATAGAACTCGCCATATTTATGATAAATACTACTAAATAAATGAGGGAAATGGATGGCATAAAAGGTAATAAAGCTATAAATATAGCTCGGAAGATATCAAAAAAAACCATTAGTTTTCGTTTGTTTAATCGGTCAATAATACTTCCAGCCCAAAAATTCGTACATAAAGTAGCCAAGGGTTTGATGATGTATAGAACAGATACTGCAAGAGGAGAGCCAGTCATATCCAAAACAATTAAATTAAGAGATATGAAATAAATCCATTCACCCACATTTGAGACTCCAATTCCTAGTAACAATATTGATGGGAATTTCCAAGACGCAAATTTTTTCTTCAAAACCATCTTATCTCCCTCTATTCTTATTAAAATATAGAACCTTTCTGTTAGAGACCTAACCTATACTTTTGATTTAAATAGTTTAGATACAAATAAAAAAATCCCACCCCCAAGACCTAAGTCTTGGGGACGAGATTTAAAAATCGTGGTACCACCCCAGTTTATTAATATGTCACCATATTAAACTTATCAGGTACAGAAATCCTATACCCTAGCTCTATAACGGGAGCTCCCGTCACACCATCCCCAAAAAGGTTCCAATATGATACTCAGAGGCTTGGTTCAATAAATCATCCTTACTCCTTTCCACCAAACGGAGCTCTCTAGAAAGAATTGATTTTATTTACTTTTCTCTTCATCGTATTTGTTATTAAATTCATATTACCTGTTTTACCTTTTTATGTAAAATATAAATTCTGCATTTATGGCTTATGCAACTATCCTGCCCCTTTAGTTGCATAAGAAAAGGAGCTGCTGTTAGCTCCTGGTAGTGAAGTAAAGCACCTGTTATTTTAGCAAGACCTTATAATAATTTGGACATAAAATACTGGTCGAAAAGTGTGTCATCTATCATTAGTGAGTTTCCTTTTATTCCTTCTATCTCAAAACCCATTTTTTTATATAGAGATACTCCTGCTTCATTTTGAATGACTACTGTGTTCTAACCGTAAGATATTATGAGTTATTGCCCATTCTTCTAACCTTTGAAATAGCTTTGTTCCTATACCACGCCCTGTGTATTCTTTTAAAATACCTATAACTAGGTAGGCTAAATGTTTGGTTCTTCTTGTATCTCCGCCAATGACTGCTAAATATCCTACTAACTGTCCACCTTCTTGTTCTGCAACAAGTACCGTTGAATTACCCTCTTTGTCCATTCGTTCCAACCATTTACGTTGTTGTTCAGGAGACCCTTTTCTTTCTCCTGGTTCCATAAGCATAAAATCAGCTTCAGTTTCAACTTGCTTCATTAGCCAATCAAAACTTTCAGCATCCTCAGGTTTTATCTCTCTAATTAACATCAAAATCCCCCCTTAAATATATCCAATATTATACATCTTAATGAACTATCCTGCCCTGTTAGTTCCATAGGAGTTTCTTATCATAGAAGGCTTTAACCTTTTTGTTCCTTGAACTTCTTATGCCGCATAATACGGCAAGATACAGAGAATGACGTAATCTGCTCGAACCTCTTTTAGTAATACGATTAATGGTTGCCGTAAACTTACCTGATGAGTGAACACTTGGATCTACTCCAGCGAAGGCAACCAGTTTTTTCGGATGATTAAACCGATCGATTTCACCAATTTCAGAGATAATCGTGGCTGCGATTTTTTCTCCTATGCCGGGAATCGATTGGATGATCTTATATTCTTCCAGTTCATTTGCCAGGGCCACTATACGATCTTCCAAATCAGAGAGGTGTCCCTGGTAATGAAAAAGCAACTCAATATACATACGAAGATTGATTATGTGACTTTTATACACGTTTTTTTGGGTATCCGCTTCCGTGGTAAAAAAGCTGGAACAAAAAGAAAATCAGCTCTTATTAATGGCTAAAGAAGAGGTGGAAACCACTAAAAAGAAGTGGCTGCAGCTAAAGAGGAAATAGAAGCAATTAAAGCAGAAAAAAAGGCTTCCTCTCTCGACTTTTCGGAAAGTGAGGAAGAAGCAACGCTCTTTTCTATGGGCCTGAATAAAAAACAAAATAAAAAGGAATATGACTAACCCCGCGATTGGATTGTCATACCATAATTATACAGGAATAACCTCACCAGATAAACCGATAACCCCCGACTAGTCACCGGGGTTTTTTTATGCATATATTCTATCGAGGTTTATTCCCATTAAAAGATTAAAGAAATAAAAAGTACCTGATCAAGTACTAGATCATAGCTAACAAACTACCAACATTTATCATCCCAGTGTTTCTTCTTACAACAACCAGAGTGATGGTCATCATCGCAGCATTTTTTCTTACAACAATCAGAGTGATGGTCATCATCCCAGCGTTTTTTCTTACAACAATCAGAGTGATGGTCATCATCCCAGCGTTTTTTCTTACAACAATCAGAGTGATGGTCATCATCGCAGCATTTTTTCTTACAACAATCAGAGTGATGGTCATCATCGCAGCATTTTTTCTTACAACAATCAGAGTGATGGTCATCATCGCAGCATTTTTTCTTACAACAATCATCGTGTTTCTTATGAACACATTTTTTAAGATGATCATATGTTGTATCTTTAAAAGGCTTACAATGTGGAATAGGATTAAAATGGTTTATTTTAATCACCTCTTTTTTTTTATTTTCGAGGTATTTTATTCATTAAAAGAAGAACTGCTTGTACAATATAGTACAAACAGTGAAAATCCCCCCTTAACTACCAGGTTTGGGTTTTATTTATATAATCTATCGAGGTTATTTAATGCCAGCTGTTTTATCAAGAAATACAAATTCCCTTTTCACAGTCTTGTCCAATCAGTTTTAGTTTCCAATTTATATAATATCGTAAAGTTTTTTCAGGAGGTGAATTTTATGTCATCAAATTCTAATTTTTGCTGTCCCCGCTGTTTCAATAGAATCTGTTGTTGCCCCCCTATCCATCAAGGGTCCAAAGGAGATAAAGGAATCCCAGGGCCCCGAGGACCTCAAGGACCTCCAGGACCTCCCTTCCAATTCAATCCTGCTGTACCGTGTGATTGTTCTTCAACTTTTACGATTAATCAGCAGGCAACTTTGATATTTTCAGGGACTCCAGAAACAGGGATCCTTTCACTCAATGGTTCTATTTGTCCCACTTGTAATAACGCAGGGAGCAATATCACATTGAATTTTGTTGATTCTGACTTATCAGATGGAAATCAAAGCTTTTCTTTTATACCAACTTCAATTGTCCCACCAAGTTGCGGGGATTTTCAAGGAGATTTTTCACAGAGCACACAAGGCACGGGGATTTTTATCCCAGCTGGGGGAACTCCAGTAGTAGCAACTTTTCAACTAATTTTGCTAGAAAGCCCAACACCAGGACAAAACGATAATTTCCAGTTCATCATAGACGCATTTCCACCCGGTGGGGCCCCCTCAATTAACTCTGGATTAACACAAACCTCTGATACTAATATTATTATTACTGACTGTCCTTAAGAAAAAAGGAGAATCCCAGTCTTAAAAACGGGGGTATCTCCTTATTAACTATATATTCTAAAAAGGTTCATTTTTTTATTATATTCCTCATATGCTTGCTTCTGCCGGGCATTAAAAGCTTTTACCTGGTAATAGTGCTGTTCGCAAAAATACCCTTCCAGATCCCCATTTGTCCAACTATAAAGAGGTTTTAACCATTCAACCTGTAGCATCTTTTGGTTGTGTCATCTTTATCGACCTTTCTTTCTTCAAACCCTTATGTACCAATGATTTGAGTGTACGATAATTTGGAATTCTGCATCATTCTCATCAATCCGTTACCCTGCGTTATATCGGCATTACGGAAGAAGAAACAAACAACGTATTGAAACATTTTAGTGTATTTCACTAATCGGTGATGTAAATGTACTAACAGTTTTACAGTAAGTTGGGACACACCATTCTTCATTAGATTCCTATTTCAAAAGATAGTAAGCCCAATTTCTTAGTATTATAAACGAGAAACTGGGCTTTAGTATTGAGAAATCCTTTAAAGTTGCCCCCCCTAAAACTGCCTCATAAAGGAATTTTTTTGGGACAGAATAGAAAGAAAAAGGAAAGTAAGAGGTCTGGTGCTGCTATGGTTTCTTTTTTCAAACAAAAAGGACAAATGAAGACACGTGAGAAGCGAAAGATTGATGAAAAATACCAATCTAAAAGTAAAACACCTGAACTTATTGACAGCTCCATCTCAGCCAATCTGGAAGGTGAAGCAGAAAACGGGTAATAGCCCCGACATTATTATCCGAACGTTGAAAATCAGTCAAAATCCTGAGATTAAAACGACTATTTTGTATGTGCAGGGTCTGATTGATACTCCAAGCGTTACGGACTTTTTAATTGAATCCATCATGAAAAATCCTCATCTAAAAGAAAGGCTACTTCCACATGAAGCGCTCGACGTGATCTCTGAAGATGTGGTTTCAGTCGGCGGTGTAGAAACCGTCATGGACTGGGAAAAATTATTTTTATCATTATTATCAGGGGATAGCATCATTTTTGTTGACGGCATAAACATAGCCCTGGTTGCCAGTACAAAAGGGGGAGAAAGGCGTTCTGTCCAGGAACCAAGCACAAATTCGGTGGTCCGTGGGTCAAGAGAAGGGTTTACTGAATCGAATGCAACAAACATTGCCCTGGTACGCCGCATCATTAACAGTCCGGATTTATGGATAGAGTCGATGAAAATAGGCACTGTGACAAAGACGGATGTTTCCATTATGTATATAAATGGGATTGCAAAAAAAGGAATCGTCGAAGAGGTCAAAGAGCGTCTAAAAGGAATAAATATCGATAGTATTCTTGAATCAGGATATATTGAACAATTGCTAGAAGATCAGGTCATGACCCCATTCCCCACCCTGGATCATACGGAGAGACCGGATAAGGTCGCTGGCAATCTCCTTGAAGGAAGGGTAGCCATTTTTGTTAACGGAACGCCTTTTGTCTTGGTGGCGCCTGCGTTATTTATTCAGTTCTTTCAATCTGTCGAGGACTACTATGCTCGCTTTGATATAGCCTCAGCTATACGTTTTTTACGTATTTCTATTTTCTTTATTTCGCTAATTGCCCCGTCTGTCTATGTAGCAGCTACAACGTATCATCAAGAAATGATTCCTACAAAGCTGCTCGTCATTCTTGCAGCACAACGGGATTCCGTTCCTTTTCCGGCAGTTATCGAAGCATTCATCATGGAAATAACATTTGAACTTTTACGAGAAGCAAGCCTTAGGATGCCCAAAGCCATTGGGGCGACTATGTCCATTGTTGGTGCTCTGGTGATTGGGCAGGCGGCAGTTCAGGCTGGAATTGTATCACCGGCAATGGTCATCATCGTATCGATCACGGCCATTGCAAGTTTTGCGACCCCTTCCTATACCATGGCAACTGCTGCTCGCCTGCTGCGGTTCGTATTTATCATTTGCGCAGGTACAATGGGTTTTTATGGTATGAATTTATTCTTTTTTGTCATCCTAGTTCATTTATGTAGCCTGCGTTCATTCGGAGTTCCTTATATGTCACCACTTGCTCCACTTAACCCGGAAGGACTAGGCGATACGTTCTTCAGGAGACCAATGTGGGCGTTTAAATACAGACCCAAATTTGTAAGCTCCAATAATAACCTGAAAAGGGAAGGCGATAATCAAAGGCCACTGCCTCCTACATCACGTGGAATTAAGACTTCTAACATAAAAAAAGGTGACGGCGATGAATAAGTATTGGACTTGTAACTGTCTTTATTAAACCTATCTCATAATACATAGCTTCGGAAAGGATACCCTTTTTTATATTCTTTATGGAGATTAGCAGGAAAAATAGTAAAGAGCCCAAAATTAGTGAAGTTAAAGATAAATGTAAAAGGACATTATAATTAGCATATCTCAATAAAAACATATCTTAATTTTCTTAAAGCGATTTTATGCATTTCGGCAAGAACGTTACTTTAAGAAAAATAGTCAGTCCCATATCAGCCCACTTGAGAAAAAACAGGTGTCCCATGTCAGCCCACCTGTAAATAATTCATGTACCCATTAAAACACTAGGCTTTGCCTAGGACCACAACGTAGTTGGGGACAGTTTTTCCTTATGCTCTTTCTATGGGGGGTAGGACAAATAAGAATACCCCCGTACCAGCTTTTTTACGGATTGATACAGGGGCATTTGCAATAAGTTTAAACTTAGTATGCCACGAAACCAATATTCAAAAACCTTTTACACACGAAAATCCCCAAGTACTGAGGGAACTTGGCAGCACTCGGGGATTCTAAAACAAAATAATGAAGTTATTAAAAGGAATATATCTTATGTCCTAGTAAAGGATTCTGTTACTCGCCCGGAACGTTGTGGTAAACCTGCTTAGCCTGTTCTCTCTCCTTCTATTTCTTTCTATTCTTCTATGGGAGGATAAAGGTCAGAAATAAGAATACCCTCATACCAGCTGCTTTATGGCTGATACAAGGGTATTTGCAGTTAACAATACAAGGTAGTAATTAATATGCCATCGAACGGAAATTATTATTCAAATTCTGATATTTGTTAGAATAAATACACCCTCGTATTGAAAAGGTTTTTGACGGCTAAAAGTCTTTAATGGGTTTTAAAAAGCCTTAAGGATTTGATAAATTGTGTTGTTAAAGGAGTGATGATATGAAGAAAGAAAAAATTGATTTTCCTGAATTAAATAAGCTGTTAAATCGGGTTGAAAAACAGCATGAAGAGCTTCGTAAATTAACTGGCGAAGGCGAACCTTATCAAAACTTAACGAAACAAAAACACGTAACTGTTTATACCGATGATAAAAAAGCTATGAAGTTCTGGGAAGAGTGAGAAAAGAGAGAAAGAGCATAAGGAAAAACTGATATCACCGAGGGTGATATCCTAGGCAAAGCCTAGTGTTTTACATGATATCGTTAATTTCTTTCAGGTGGGCTGACATGGGTCTTAAATGATAATAAAAAAACAGTTATTTAGTGATATCACTAAATGTTAATCAATGTCCCCTTTGCGTCCCCCTATTTTATTGGTTTTTCCGACGAAACTTAGCGATGTTGTTCGCAGTTACAACAAAATAAACCACTTGTGGGCCAAGGGGTTTATCGTCTACTACAGTAACTGATGCACAGATAACATAAAGATCAAAATGTCTAATTCTAATTCTTTTTTATATCTCTAGAAATGGACCAGATCCTGGTGGATGTCCATTTTTCCCATTATACCATCCATATTTTAATGAATTGTATGCGTCTTCAGGTGTTTTTTCCGCAAATCCTGATTGTTGAATAAGGTCTTTTCTTAAAAAAAAGGCATTCACACCATTTGAATCTGTACCAAGAAGTCCATATCCCATTTGTTTTCCTAATGCGGTTAAAGAGGTAAGACTTGCTCCAAAATAATCTGTTCCATTCCAATAATGTGTAGGGTTATATTGCATCACCCACTTTTTTGGTGGTGAAAAAGCAGCATTATACTCTATTACAACAACTCTCGGTTTATAATTACCAAGTTCTTTCCAAACCCAATAATCGTTTCCATCTATATCAATGGACAATAGATCAAATTCAGTTGGTACATTATTTGTTTTAAACAACTTACCTATGTTTTCTTTTGTAATAAAATCTTGGACTAAAACAACTTGATGTAGTCCTTTACTTTTATAGTTGTTTACTAATCTAGTATAAGATTCAGTACTTCCTTCAATTAATAATCCACTCCACTGTTTATACATGGAGAGATAAGAAGTGTTACATTCAATTCCCTCTTCTACTCCAAATTCCACAAAAAATTTATTTGTAGTACCTATCCGATTAAATAGTTCCTCAAGTACTCCGTCTTCTCCATTTTGAGATAGGATTTTTTTTTCATATGCATTTATATTATCTACCACTTATTTTATTCACATCCTTTTCATGGTTTGTTATAGTTTTAATCCCGTCTAATCAGTTAATCTACTCCAAACATGTTTATATTATATTATTATGTTTCCTTATTAAAAGTTCTACTTTCCACATAATTAGTCAATAGTCTATTAATCTACCCTAGCTAAGTAGTGTTATTGTGGAGATAGTGATCATCCTTATTGAGCCGTTACATCCCCTGTCTTTGCAATGGGATGTATATGTATAATAGGCGAACTGTGTCAGTTGATTAAGGAACACAAAAATGATCAATCTTTTTTATAAAAGAATAATCCAATTAAATATTATAAGGGCATGTTTTGATTAATCTTTTTTCAGTAATTTAAGATGTCTCTACGAATCCAAACTCCAAGTAAGGTGGACTTAGGGCTAGTGATAGCAATAATTGATCTTGCGGTAAACCTGCTTAGCCTAATAATGGGCTGGGCTTTTTTACTTTTTACGGTATAGCGAAAACTATCAGAATCTTTGTAGAACCTTGTTAATTATAGCCTTCCAGCCGTTTCATTGCTTCACTTCAGCAAGTCAAAAAACCTAAAACCAGTCAAGAGAATCAACTAAAATAGTTGAAAAAATTGCTGTTAAGATAACGGAGTTTAGGCATTACGACTACATAATCTTATATTTACTATCACTAAATGTTAATCAATATCCCCTTTGCGTCCCCATATTTTTTTACTTTTTTATTGGTTTTTTCGGCGAAACTTAGCGATGTTGTTCGCAGTTACAACAAAATAAACCCCTTGGGAGCCAAGGGGTTTATCGTCTTTCATTTTTATGATTTATGTATGATTTTATTCAGCTAAAAAAACATATTTTCTTCTAAGTCCTCTTCCAATATCGGCCCCGCCTACGCCAGATATTATGACAGCCACACATGCCATCCAACCCATTGTCATTATAACAGAAAGCGCTTTCATTTCCAAGGATTACTAGAAAACAATCATCTCTTATTCTTCGATTTAGTGTTGCATGGTTGTTCATCTTAGTAGTTTCTCCAGAAGGGTAGCTAGAGAAAAAACATCAATGGCCGGGGGGGGGGGGGATCCATTTTTTAAAGGAATCAAAATCACATTAAAGAACTAATTTTAGATCTAGAACGTTTGAAAGACATTGGCTAGAACTGAACAGGAATTTATGGTGTGAGGACATTTGGTAATTCCATTTGAAATGTCGGAGGGAATTCACAGCAGAATGTAGAATAGGTGAATTAAGAGTGATATTAGTGTGAAAGGAATGTGAATCATGAAAATCAAGGAAATATTGGACGACCTATTGATAACCGGAAATACCATAGCCAAGATCGCAAAAGAGAAAGTTCATATTGGTGAGAAAAAGTTAAAAGAAGCTTTACACAATGCTGGATACGAGTATCGAAACTCTGGTCAAAAGGGCTGGCACTATGTAGGTGAAGGGGAAGAACCTCTTTATACATCAGTGTTTGAGTTCATCAAATCGAAGAATAGTCACCCTAAGGTGAAACAGACTACACCTATACAGGCATTCAATGTGAATCAAAGTTCACACGACACGAAAAAGGATTCACATCCTATTCCCCTCGATGTGAATAGCGTACGAACTCAAGATAAAAGTTCGATTCACATGGAATTCACACCAGAAGAAAGAGCGATTCTTAGAGATTTAATAAGAGGATATGTTCTTAACGACCAGCAAGATAGTCATGGAGATGACTTGTATCAAAGGGTAGTGAATTTAGAAAAAGGCACAAAGGTACGGAAGACGATTGTCATAAATGAGGAGGTTGGTGCTTTGCTGGATAGCTTCGCAGAACAACAGAAAATCAATAAATCCGATCTTATTGAAATTGCTATCCTCGATTTGGTTAAAAAGTACAAATAAGTGCCCTTCTCCAATAGCCCGTTCCAGGCCCAATTCTGGGAAGTCACCCATTCTTCACTATGGACATAGAATGTAGTCCTTCCGTTTAACTTCATTATTTTGTTTTACAATCCCCCCAATGGTACTGAAGGTCCCTCAGTATCTCGGGGGTTTTCGTGTGTTCTGGCAACATTAAAACAGTTTGAATAATATTCCTTTTCCGTGACATACTAATCTCAAACTTATTGCATGCCCCTATATCAGCCATAAAGCAGCTGGTACGGGGGTTTTTATTTATCCGACAATTATCATTGAATTTGAATAATATTCCCGTTCGATGGCATAGTAATTAGTACCTTGTAATCGAATAAAATAAGATCACGGAGCACATACTATACATGTTCCGAATGTATTGCCACTCATTGGAACGTCTCATCTTCAAAAACCGAACTGAAAATTAGGTTCGGTTTTTTTATGGGGATTTCTTTGTAAAGCTGACATATTCTGCATCCCACACGCAAATTTTTGGATACATTGCTTGCTATGATTCCACCTCCGAGGTGATGAGTAAAGAATCTATTTACCAGCCTTAAAAAAGTTGGAGCAAGGGCTATTTTGCGTTATGGCTGCCTTTTCCCCCCACGTAACCAGCACCCCATCTATTGGTATAACTGGAATTGAGCAACGCCACTAACTCAACAGTACGACCTTATAGAAGGATAGATGGGGGCTACTCGATATACAACCTACCAGTACACACAGCATATTAGCGACAGCAAGTCTCAAAAGTGGGGATAGATAAAAGGAACGGCTGCGAGGAGATCCATCAACCCTTCAATATGGCGAAGGGCTACCCAGGGGGGCGTGGGGCTGCATATGGTCGGTCTGGTCACCAAATTGTATATCCTCGATTTGGTTAAAAAGTACAAATAAAAGCCCTTCTCCAATACATGCTGCTACTTTCTTAGAAGACTTGGGACATCCCCGGCTGTCTTTTCGGGTGAGGGAGGGAAGTAATGATAGGTAAAGAAATTACTCGTGAGGTTCTAAAGAAGAACGGAAAAGGACCATATAACCAGAGAATAATAAAAGAAGAACTATTGAAAATCAAGTTTCTTTTTTATGTTTTTCGTATATTTATGTTATAATGTGGAATATATAAAAAAGACGAGATGCGCTAACATCTCGCCTTAGTAACCAATCCAAAGTGGGTCGGTTGCTCCTAAATTTTGCGCTTATTAGAAGGCCGCCCGTGCTTTTTGGACAGAGAACGGGTGGTTTTCTTTTGGACTTTTTTAGCAGGAAGCAAGCTAAATAAATAAACAACTGTCGAATTGGCAACTGTTTTAGCCACTTCCACTAGTACGTCTTTTAGAATATCCATTGCGGTCACCTCCCTTCACTCTTAGATATAAGAGATAGGGTTAGGGCAACCTCCCACCCGGCCAGTTACATACGGTAATTATACCATATTTATGTAGAAACGAGGCCGATGTTTGCTAAAACTTACATAATAATGGTTCATATACACACACATACTAATTCAATTACCAAGTCTCTAATAATATGAAATGTAGGTGTAAATGTAATAGGAAAACTCAAACAAACTTTTTTTAATGTCCAGTTAATTGACCAATGAACTCAACATCATCAACCTTCCATCCTTGCTCTTTCACAAAAATGAGCGAAGTTTTAACGATAACCGTGTCGGTTGCAGCCACATTGTTAAATTCCGTAGTGAGTTTAAATTCATTAAAAAATTCAGCTTCCGTTTTAGAGGTCTGATATTCAAATGGCTTCAGGCCCACCATGGACGACTTCACCGATTCTTCCGAATCTGGAAGTTCTGTTCCGGAAGGATGGGTCGCTTTGAATCCTTGATCGGTCATGAATGGTTCAACTTTTTTATACCGTTCGGCAGTAGTTTGATAGGTGAAAAAACTCTCCAGAAACTGGCGGTTCACCTTTAAAGCATCCGTGTTTTGGATGGAGGATAGGGATTGAATCTGCTCTTCATAGTTCCCCTGATTGGCTCTGACTTCCTGTAGCTGTGAACGCAAACTGAAAACGTACATAATAATCAAAGCAGCAATGATGAATACTATCATTAAAAGCAAGAAATTTTTCTTTTGGGTTGGCTCCATGCCCTGCACCTCCATTTCTAGATCCGTCTAAAACCTAGGAAGGGATATAAGTTTTTCCATTCTTCAACGGACGAATAAGAAGTTCCACCACTGCTATTGGCATTGATAAATTGACCATTTCCCACATACATGCCAACGTGCGAAGCCCCTGGCTTATAGGTGGAGAAAAAAACGAAGTCACCCGGCTTTATATGTTCCTCTGAAACCGGCTTTGTTTTGTTGTACTGCGATTGAGCTGTCCCGTACATATCCACGCCGACCTGTGCAAAAGCAAATTCCAACAGCCCACTGCAGTCAAACCCTCCTGCTGCTGGTGTCCTGCCTCCCCATACATAGGGTCTGCCGAGGTACTGTTTCATGATGTTATGAACTTCCTCTACATCAAAAGATTGCGAACCGTCCCCCATGACAACCACGCTTCCATTTCCAACCTTGTAATATTGCATGACATGGTCCACATAATTCACATCACCGTAACGGCTCCACCCTTCCCTAGCAGCCATCCTATGACTAAACTGGGTGGCTACTTCCTTGGAATAGCCTCCACGCTCCAATGCGTATCCGATAAATCCATCTCCAAAGTTGTAACTTTGCAAAGCTAGGTTTACATCACCTTTGGCTTGCTTCATCACTTCTGCAAAATGTTTCACGCCTACCTGAATGGAATACTCCGGGTCGGTAATGGCACCGGGTGGGAGCCCGATTGATTCGGAAGATTGCATCACATCCAATTCACGTCCACCTGATTCCTGTTGGATCATGGCCAGGATAATTTTTACATATTCACCAACCCCATTTTGTTCCGCATATTTCCGGATTAACGGCTCGTATCGCATGACTTCAGAAGACACCTGCGCTGTTCCCCCTGCCCCTTCAGACATACCTGATTCAAGCTGGTTCTCACCGCCCAAGCTGATTGAAATGAACAAGGCAAATCCGAAGAGCGATGTAAGGAGGAGAAGGATGCCTGCAATGATCCAAGATAAAGGGTTTTTGAGAATGGCAATGGTTCCTGCGGCCTTTGCACCTTTCTTTAAAACGCCTTGCATAGGAACTCCTTTCTAAAAAGAGATTCTGACAAAACAATGAGTGTGTATGTTCACAAACATACCAGTCATGATAACTACTCACGTCTCTCAAATTATCATTTTCGATCCTTTTCGGCCTCCTTGGCTTTGGGTTTCCTGCCCTCCGAACGTTTGACGGATACGGAAGGTGATAATTTAGCTTTTCTAGCATCAATCTTCTTTTGGATTTCCCATTGCGTTAGGTGTTTGACTGGTTCTCTTGAAGCTGCCGCTTCTTGTTTGCTTTCCACTTTTGTAGCTGGATTACGATGCGGGGAAGGTTGATTTCCAGGGTCATATACCCCCTCTGTCCGTTGCCTGGGAGGCTTAGGTTGTTCTGGTTTTCTATTATTCTCTTGAATAGTTGAATTCGGCGGGTTCGCACCCGGCTTACGGTCTCCCGAAACCGTATGCTCAGAACTTTGTGAAAGGTGGCCACTGACTGGTCCTTTGCCTGTTGCCCCTTCATCCTTTTCACTTTTATAATCCTTTAAATTCACAATCGCAGCTCCCGCATTTCGTGAAGCCGATCGGTTGGCCATTCCTGTATTTAAACCGGTTGCTGTATTGATTGACCCTTTTCCGATTGCTTGTTGCCCTTGATTTCTTCCTACACCTGGTTTTTGAGGTGAATTCTCACCAACCACTTTTCGATGTTCTGACCTTCCACTGTTTGCTACGGATGGATGGGTAAGGGTCTTTCGGCCCGTGCCTTCTTTTCTCGACTGATATTCTTCTTGACGCTTTTTATTTTGATGGCTTCTATAAGCTTTGGCGACCATTCTTTTAGCTCCCTTGAATCCTGTTTCACCAGCATCCCCCATCTTATCAAGTGTATTGGTTGTTGCTCTCTCCACAACTTGCTGACCTTGAACCATGCCTGCAGAAGCAACCTCAAAGATTTCGGAACGATATTTGAACAATCCCCAAATGGTCATGCAGATAAGAAAGACTACAAAGACATACCCTTCTACACCATTCGTCACTTTTACGGATTCGTAAAGCAAAGTGACAAGTCCAGTAATGACGGCAATCAAAAGGACTAATCCTGCTTTCATAAGTAATACGCCCACAAGCTTCTTCCCGTGATTCAAGGCCGTTTCACCATAAGAAGGGATGACAGAAAGAATTAATGGAATGGCTGTGAAAATGACTAACGCTAGGAACCATACTTGAAGTAAAAACTTAAAGACCCCTAATAACAGGATTGGAATGGAAAGTGCAATGGTGGAAAGAATCGTGACAATCAAGTATCCGAACCGTTCACCGCTAAAACTGGCAGACATTTGTTTGTTGTCATAATTGGAAACTTCTTTTTTAACAATCCTTTTTCTTTCCTCTTTGCCTTCTTCAGTATGAGGCTTGATTTCCAAAAGACTATTAACCCGATTAGGATTTTCACTTACAACTTCAGATTCTTTTGTTGATCCATAATTCAAGAGTAAATATGGACGCTTCACCATTAAGTTAAATAGTTGATTTTCCAACACCGCAATTCCTTCTTTCGAATCATAGGCAGCGTTGCTGTCGAACTCATCAGAACTGACCAAAACGTTTGCAGAGCTTGCAATCCCTTCGAGCTCCGCCCCCCGATCATTCAGCCATTTAATGTTTCCAATTGCATCTGCATAAAACCAAAAAGTAATAACCATGATAGACATGGCGCCAAGGATTGATTTCACCGCATGGCCGACTTGTTGATTGACAAGGTAACGCCAGGCAGCTGTTCCCCCAACTAAAATGACAAACAAGGATAAAAACGTTCCGGACATAACCTCATAGATTCGTTCACTCATGATTCCAGCTTCATCCACAATGCTGCCAATTAAATCAAAGGACATCAGCTGATTAACGGAATATAAAGTAAAACTGGCAATCGTTTTATTAAATCCCCACATTCCTTGATTAATGGCATGTAATGCATTATCACCAGCTTCCGTAATACCGTCACCGATATCTGCTTCCATCTGATAATGATAGAGAGGATATTCCTTACTTTCCAAAGTCACACGGCCCACTGTTTCCTCTTTTTTCGGAACAGTAGGGGCCGCATCTTCTGCATTGGACGATGTTGGCAAGAGAAGAACCAACAGCACTAAACAAAAGCCTTGTTTAAGGGCTTGCATCCAATCCCTCCTTATTTGCAGTTAATGCACGCTTCCCGGTCAAGCTTCTCTGATATATCTTCACGGACGATATCCAAACTTTCGCTGGTATCAACTTTCCATTCATCATCTTTTTTACGAAGGACTATATTATCCTCTACTGAATTTTCACCATTCGGATTTTTAAAATCGGTAAAAACATAATATTGTTCTAAATCTTCATCGAAATAGATTTCATAGCGAATATCTTCATACTTTAATCCCGAATTGATTTTTTTATCTCCTTTATAGGCTTCATAGGACCCCTTTTTATAAATATATTTTTGCTGTAAATCATAATCCCGATTGAAATTTGCTTTTTCCCACTCATAAGCTAGTTTCGAAATATCTTCAGAAGTTGATGCGCTTTGATTACAACCGGTTAAAAGTGACATCAAAGCAATAAAAGAGATGAATATTCTTTTCATATGAACGCCTCCTCGGTCTCAGCTCTACCACGATCACTTTCTTTTGTATTGAAGGCGCTGATCCACTCATCAAACAAGACATCCGTCTGAATCTTGGCCGTTCGCCCGTACATATCCTCAATAATGCATTGGCCTTCCGAAAGGTTTTTCAGCATATCCCGGTTGGCCTTGTTATCTTCCATACCAAGGAATTCAATGATGTTTCCAGCTTCCTCGGTTGTTTTCGCTTTAAAAGCAAACTTCGTGCCTATATTCTCTTTGATTTGCGGCTTGTTGTATTCATACGTAGACTGTGTGACAATATAAACGGCAGAACGTAAGGAACGTCCTGTACGAAGTAATTCATTGATTAGGCGATCCCCGGCACCCGTATTCATGAGCATCCATGCTTCCTCAAACACCGTCATCTTGACGACCGAATCATCCCGCGCGAATTTCGTTGCGAACTTGGCCAGTGGCTGCATGAGGGCAACGGCTATGTGTTCATCCCTCGTGGCCGCCCTTTCGCCTTCGTCCGGCAGGTTTAAATTTTGAATCTGCAAGATATTCACCTGTTCATCAAGGCTGATTCCGACAACTTCACCTTCTGAAAACATCAGTTTTGCAATCCCGTTTGTTCCAATCTCATAAAGTAGATCTCCCACATTTTTAATGTCTTGATCCTCGGCTGCCTGCAAATAACGTACGACTTTCAGAAGGCCTGGCTTCTCTTCCTGTTGAAGGACATGACGAACCCCTTTATAAATGGCCGTTTTCACATTCCTTTCATTCGATTGAAGCTCCGATAAGTATTCAAGCACACTAACGGCTGCATCCTGCGCCTCTTCCCCTTCAAGGAAAGTAAGTGGATCCAACTTTCCAGCATCCTTCTTCTCGCTTGATAGAGTGATATAGTTGAAACTCTCAATTAATTCTTGAAAGAAGGGGGCGGTACGCTTCATTTCAGGCGTAAGGGCTTGCTTAAATTTCTTTTCCACCTCGTCCTTCGGGTCCGTCATCAGGACTTTCGCTCCGAAAAAGACGGCATTTAATAAAATATCTTTTAGTAGATATGATTTCCCCATCCCAGTCGGTCCCGAGATGGTCACATGCGGGGAGGAATACTTGGACCCCTTTAAACCCAAGTGGGCTAGGAACGGATGGTAAAAGACGAGAGAGGGAGAGCTTTCCATGCTTTCCCCATCATGCGATAAATTCTTACCGAGATAGAATCCCACGGTATTTCCGATTTTTCGTGTAAGGGAGAAAAGGGATTCGGCAAAGGATTCAGGCGTAAGGATCTGCTCCCAATCCCCTGCTATAATCTTGGCTGCTGGTAACGATTGATGGAATAAAAGGAGTTGGTCCGCAAGTGGCTGCACAAGTTCAATTTGCTGATCCTTAAAATCTGATTTGAGCCTTCTGGCTCGTTTTCGGACTTCTTCTTTTGTTGGACCATATACAACAAAGTGGATGTGCGTTCTAAGAAGTGGTTTTCCTTGGTTTTTAATTTCATTTTCCAGTTCATGCAGGAGCTCACGTCCCGTATTGATTAAACTGTCATCATCCTCATTCGCTTCGATCAATTGAGCGTCCTGATCGCGAAATCTCTTTTTTATGGTATTGGTTTGGTTCTCATCCTCTTTTTTCCTTTTGTAAATGGTCCTCATATTGACTTCTACTGGGAAATGATAGGACTGAAAAAAGTAAGCCCACTCCTTATGGCTTAGATCAACAGGAAATTCTGAAACAGGAAGGAAAGCACACCATGATTCATCATCCAGTTGACTGATATGGAGATACCCGGCTTTCCCTGGATCGAGAATGCCTTCCGTAAGGCTGTAGACACTTCCGTCACCCTCAGGCTGTTTCTGGCCCCTTACGAACTGATGACGGATGATATAACGTAATTCCTTCTCTTTCACCCTGAAGGCCCCTAGATAATGATTCAAGGTCGTAAAGGCATCTTCCTCGGATTCCTCGAACATACTGGCAGTAAGGTCGTCCACTTCATGCCCTCCAAAACCGGCAAGCTTTTGCAAATAACGGTTCATGTTCTTAAAGGATGATGTAAACGTACGGATGATACTTTCATCCAGCTCCCTTTTCTTTAACTTCACGCCTACAAAAAATTTGTATTCAACGACATTTCTAGCTTCTTCACGCAAGATTTCTTTTGCCCGTTCCGCATAGTATTTTCCTGTTCCTGCATATTTTCCTTCATATTGTTGTTGCAGGCTTTCCATACGCTTATCAATATCCACAGGTATCGGCACGATTTTATAGTCAATTTCCTCAAAGGCAGCCATTTGCCAAGCGAGCCTTTGAAGTCGGTTCACCAGGTTATTTTCCGCTTCCTGCTCATTCACGCCTACTGTATTCTCATGTACCCGATAATAAGACCAAGCCTCCATCTCATGCGTATAGATCACATTGTCTTTATAAGAATGAATCGGAAATTGGATCACGGGATCACCCCCTTATTGGAATCGCTCGTATGATTGTGCTTTCTTCATCTGTGGTTGGTAAACGGGTTTATGGCTGCTGTAACTAAATCGTTTCGTATACAAATATAGGAAGTACCCAATAAAGAAACGATCAAGTCGTTTACCATCCAATTTGCTTCTACAGATCGCGCCTGCGATCATCCAAGGCAACACGGCATAAAAAGCCAGCTGCAACGTCGTTGGAAGGACTCGGTTAATGCTCCCTCTGAAAAGAAAGAAGACACTGAAAAGGACGAGTGCAACCATGATTTGCCTAATCTCAATCCCTTTGGAAAAGACGAGGGATTTTTCATTTTTTCCAATTTTCCAAATTTTCAAGGGGTATTTAAAGAATTTCCGGTAGCTATAAGCAGCTGACCTCATGAAAGCCCTCCACTTTTCACTTGATTCCAAATGGCATTGGCCATGCTTTCGAATTCACCCGGATTGGAGACAATCACATAGCAAACGACTGCAAAGATGAAGCTAGAGAAGAACATGCCCCAACGTTGGGATATGAAAGCTCGAACAATCATGACAACCATCACAATGAACAAGACCGCCGCGACCTGGGACGACACGTAATCTGTAAGACCTGTAATATCTGGCATGAAAATCATCCTCCTTTAGTGTGTTTTAATTCATGAACATAAAATTTATTATTTTGCTTGCTCACAACAAGGGTAAACGGGTGTTTTGATTGTAGCCCCGTATTCGACTCTTGTAAGAGGACCAGCGTCTTCACGATGTATTGCCCTTTTTTCTCCCCGTCATAGACCACAAAGCCTTCCAGGCCCTTATACTCGTATAGGTCTCTAAGAGATTCGGGGGTTTCCATGAGATACGACATTTCATCAGTAGAATTCGTCGTATAAGAAGTGAAAAATTGTGTCGCGAACTGCTGAAGTTCACTCTCTATCTCAGTATTCTTGTCAGCCTGGTCGGTTTTATCGGCAATGGCCGTCAATCGAGTATCATTCGGAAGAACTTGATAGTATGGTTGTTCCATTACGTTAAAGGAATTCCCGTCTGTCCCAAGCCGAACGACAATCATTTGCTGTTTCTTTCCTAGCGATTCATTTTTCCTCGTGGTCTTTTCTTCTTTCACGACCTCTACTTTGCCGTTTTTATTTTTCTTCTTCACTTCCACCTGTTCTTTTTTCTCGACGCTCTTGAAAAGTTCATATTCTATACGATACACATAACTGGCAGCTGCTTCCGAAACATCTTTCACATCATATAAACTAGCACTCTTCAAAACTCGTTTCCCTTTAAACTCCGAAAGGTTTTCCAACTGTCCAACTTCTAACCCTTCTGCAAGAAAGCTTTGGAGTGCCTTGGATCGTTCTTCTCGCTTCTTTTCATCATCGGGTACGTTGATATAAGTTTCAATAAACTGTCTAGAATAACCTTCACCAGCCGGTGAATTGGCGAAACCCACTTCATTCAGGCTCGCGATTTGCGCCGCGGCTTTATCTTGGTATCCATTAACCTTCTCGTTCAGGAAGCCTGTCCGGGACCATGATAGAAAGGTCAAAAAGATCACCCCTAAAAGTACAACCCAAAATATAAAGCTAAAGGTCATTCGTCCATTAAATCGCGACGACTTGAGTCGCCTATCATCTTTCATCACTTTCTTGCGCCCTCGGTCTGCATTGTTCTTCACCGCATGCTTGAGCGTATCAAGAAGCTTCATTTGGTGGAATCCCCCCTAATTCTAGTGCATTTCGAACATAGACTCGCCGAAAATAGGTATCACCCATATTTTCTTCTACCATTTTACGATTGATAAAAATTTCACCGATTTGCAAATTCTTGATCTCGCTCGGATTCGCCTTGAACCGTTCTACATCCCGAACCGTCCCCATGGTTGCTTCATAACGGATCCGGGGATATTTCTTTTCAATTTGCTGCGTGATTTCCTGGTCGGAATACGTACCAAAAACTTGGGCGATCCGTTCGGCGTCTTTGGAGGAATTGACACGGCCGGTTGCGATAATATTGCAGTTTGAAATGATTTGCTCCGTCATGATTGGGTCAATGGCATCAATATCAGACAACGTTTGGGTGGAGATAATGCATTCAAAGCCAGCAGAACGTGATTTATTGACGATATCAACGATCCTGCGGTCACCATAGGCAGAAAACTCATCATACACTCCAAAAATCGATTTACGCCCTTGGGCTTGTCTATAAGCTACCAAACTATTTACATCCAAAATGATCATTTTCCCAATCTTTTTAATGTATTCGGCATATCGGCTTCCGGAAATGCTGAAAATGACGACGTCGTTATGATCGGTAATTTTTTGAAGATCAATTCCGTTCTCCCTTTCAACAAATAAATGACCAAGATCGGATTCCAGGAGCTCACCCAGTTGCATTTTCAATCGTGTCAGGCATCCCTCCACAATTTCTTCCGGAAATTCGTCATCTAACACCTTTTTTATATGCTGCATGCCCTCTTCAAGCTTTGTGACATATCGCTTCCGTTTCTCTACAACCATTTTTTTGATCGTTTCCTTCTTTGGTTCCGCATTGGCTATAAAACCGCTTAAATCGTCATCCATTGTAGGTGGCGCCTGTCCTTCGACGATGACTTCTTCCTCTACTTCCACCTCGAACTCTTCCTCGATTTCTACTTGGCTGCTATGTTCCCTAAAAAATTCGCTCATGTATTTATGATTGGTTAATTTCGCAATCGTCTTGATGTCTCTTGGAACCCCTGCCTCATCAATCAACTTGACCACCAATTGTAAATAACGGGAAGCAATATCGGTATAGTAAGCCCCATCCCCTTCATTCGAAAAGCTAAAAAGCGACATGAGCTTATCCCGTGTTTCGGTTGGGGTGCCATTCTTGATCGGATTGTATGTGAGATCGTCCATTTCAGAAAATAGATACACTTTCCTGCCATAGGCTTCACACAAGGCCTTAAATTCAAGCATGGACTTCCTTTCGCCCTTCCCATCCATGAAAATAATCGGTTTTTCCTGTTGCAAAGCCGCTTCCATTAGGGAGGCAATCAACGTAGTCTTTCCAGTACCGGTTCCACCTGTTGCCAGCATGTGATAATTGAGCTCTTTTGAATGAAGCGTTACACGCTCTTTAAAATCTGAGTACCCGACAAACACTTCTTTGGACGGTTTATGTCGATACTGTTTTTGCTTCTTATTCAAAAACTTCACTCGTTTTTTGCGGAAAGCCTTATATTTCTGCTCTTCTTTTTTTATCTTCACCTCTCCAGATTTGGTGGTCACCTGCTTTTTCCAAAAGTATTTGGCGAAGATAAAAAATCCAAATGAGAATAGAAAAGCTAAACCGAGTAAAACAAGATAGGAAGTACTGGTCACGGCAATGGCATCCCCCTGATTGAGGAATCTTTCCAAAACATCTGACATATAAGGAATGTTCATGTCTGAAATCAATCCAAAATAACTGAGGAGTTGCCCTGTTTGAAATGGCCAAAACAAAAGGATGAACCCGGCTGCAAGAATAACGTAGGAGATCCAATCCCGCTTAAAGAGGGTAAGAATCGCAAAAATCAGCATTCCAAGCATGGCCGGAAGAAAAAACAAGACTCCAATTATGCCGATTAATCCGTAAACCACTAGATCTCCAACGATCCGATCGGTTTCAGTCTGCTTCGGCTCTCCCTGGCTTTCCATCGGTTCCAACCGGCAACACCTCTTCCCAACGTTCTTCCAAAATGATAGAAGGTACATTACGCACAGTAATCTTGCTGGCATTAATTAACTGCTGTTTGGCCTGATTGATCACGTTATGAATTTTTACGTCATTCGCAAAATAGATCACCTGATCGTAGGAGTAAAACTGATGGTCCTGTCGTTCACCGGAAAGCATGTCATCAAACATTTTAAACTTGTAATCATAACGCTTACGATCTTTCTTGTTCAATTCCAGTTCAACCCAAGTGGTCGTAACGTTCCCATCCGTTCCTTTAAAAAAGAAAACGGCATCCGGAATTCGGTCCCGATTATCATTGTAGGCCTTCAATTTACTTCGATTATCTCCTTCTCCTATCATAGAAAAACGAATTTCCCTCTCTGTCCGATATTTAAAGTCAACGGCCTGCTTTTCCGATTGTAGTTCGTAAAACAGGATCAAGTCGGTAATAAGAAGATCATGCTGCATGGTGTAGATCGTTGCCTTATTTGGAACGGTTACATGGACATTCGTTAATTTCCTGGCCTCAATCGTTCCAAGATAAACCCCTACTTTATGCGCAATGCGTTCATGCTTGACAAACTTTTGGCCTTCTAATTTTCGTAGCCTGCGATAAACACGGTGAATGTTCGGCTCCCTGAATTTCAACATGATTTGTTTGGCCGTCACCATACCATTCCTCAAAATAAACGATAAATACTCCAAATCTTTCTCTTTCAATGAAGTGTACTTTAGCAATACCAAAAATATCATCCTCTTCTAGAAAATATAGGAACCACTCTCCCTCTTGAAGTTTACCAAAATTGTTACTATTTTCATAAATAAAACCGCAGGTAAAACCACAACTAAAGTTATAAAAATTGAAATATATTCAGGACCAGCCACAACACTACAACTAAGAAAAATCCATAACACAGTTAAGCTATTATTTAGTCAACCACCACAATAAGAATGGATTAAAAATGTATGTTTATACAATCCTTTAAAATAAGATTGCCCTTATTAAACCCCTCTATATTAATCTCCCATTCCTACCATTTCTCCATTTTCTTATTCCTTTGGCCTTAAACTAGATCTTGAACTTTTTTATCTTTGAACTTTTATATTTGACCTTGAACTAAATCACTTGAACTTAATTCATATCTCTTTAACTACCTAACTATCACTCCTCCCCATTATCTAAAATCTAACCTGACCACCCCAATCACACTTTGAATACCTCCGCCTTTATTTGAGTAGCAGAAGACCTCGGCTATGTTTACGTAGTATGGGCGAGGTCTTCTGCGAGTAACGAGAATAAACAGGAGGTGTTCAGCCCCTGTGTGATTGGGGTGGTCGTCATTTTAGACCGCAAATAACAAAGAGATTCATTACCCCTCCATTTACGTATATGAATCTATATTATTTGCTATTTTTTTACTTATTTTCAGTCTACTAAACGTACATTTGTTTGGCAATGTTTGTAAAGATAATTGATTAAAAATTACCATATTATTGGGAAATCACTTGTGTATTATCGACTATATCGAATTAAAATCTAATACTAAACTCACCTACTCATGAAACAAAATAAGGACTTACGATGCCTAGTTTAGATTTCTTAACCAAAACAACTAAATATTACTGGAGATCTAAGATTAACAGATGAAGTCTCAAAAAAACCCATACTTAAATCACCTATATGTATAAAATAACGCATGAAAATAATAACTAACAGTTAACTAGACGTCTACTACTCTCCCCCATAATGCTTTAATTACCCATTCAAACACCATCACATTCCCTAATAAAACAAGAAGGATCATCAACTTTCACACCCTAGCCCCTTGAAAAACACTAAGAATAAAGAGGAACAGTAATTATTAAAGACCCAACAAGCAGGATACTATAGATATGTATTGGCAGACTGGCTTATTATTTTCAAGAGGTCATCTTATCCGGCGGAGAAGCTCCGGAACTATATATTATGTCCACTTCATGGCTAAACAATTCGGCCTCCAATGTGGGTATTGGAAGGGTTGCAGTAAATTGATTCGGATGGGGCAGCAATTCCGCAAACGTCAGCTGGGATTGGCGAATGTAATTCCTACGCAATAACAACAAGTTTTGGAATAGCATGGAACGGCTTGCTAGTTTGGTGACTGCCCCGCGTCCTCGGCCAATCGTAAACTTTTTCAGTTTACTAGAGTGCTTGCAAACCTCTTTTAGCGTGGATAGGGGAATCCCAAAGGTTTCTGCAAGGTTTTTCAAAGAAGCCTCCAAAAACGGATTTTCAGGGCTTGTATGGGTATCCAGGTAGGCAATGATGTCCTCTTCCCACTCCTTATAATGGGATCGCACTCGTTCTTCCCGAGGCTTTTTGAATTTATACCAGCCTTCCCTTCCCTTGAATTTAGCTTGTCCATCTGTCCAAAGCTCGAGTAAGCCTTCCGCATATGTACGTTTTACCCCTTTATATTTTCCTGAATAAGCACTCTTCAGGATTCGTTCAAATTCTCTTTTCTTAAGGGGGTGTTCCAGGTTGCTGTTGAATTGATCCAGTTCATCATAGGCTTCCTCGATTGGCCGTTCACTCGCATAATTGGCAAGTGCAAGTGTCATGAGTGCATTATTTCGGCTGGAGCCGTAATGCCCCTTCTCGATATGTGTAGCCCTAATAAGCGCACGATACCAGTCCGAAGATGTTTGATCGATTGCTGGTGCATTCTTGTTGTAGACCACACGCAGGAAGTTCCTATTCTCCTGTTCTTCATACTGTTTGGACCAGGTAAGCAATTGGCTTGTATTGGCAGGCTGGTCATAGAAATCCAGTACATTGTCTTCTCTTGGGATGCGGTAGAAGCCGAAAGGGATACATCCGGTATCGACCGGTACATACTTCTTAAGCGCTTTTCGAATATTTTCCGACAGGCGTTCGGCCACTCTTAAAGCCTTGTATTCTTGGTTTTTGTTTATATGAAAGGGAGTTTCCAGAACAAAGAAGACCTGGAATCCCCTTGGCGTTTCCAGCAGGAGATTTGGCCTTGGCAATCCCAATTCCTCACATCCAAGATAAAGAGCGTACAGATCCACATCCTTTGAATCTATATCAAGGCCTATAACATGGATTTGTTTTAGGTTTTCACGCTGATGCCCCTTGATGATGCGGTTTTTGAAATCATAGTATGTACCACCTCGGTAGGTATTGGGTGTCCAGTGTGACAGGTTTTGATATTTTTCCTGAAGCGTTTCGTAAGAGGTCACGACGTAGCCTTTTCCCTCCACAAGTTCGGCCTTGGATGGGGATACGAAGACCACTCCTTTATGATTCTTAGATTCGCTCATAGCTTTCTCGTATGCAACCACCCTGCTTATAGGTTGGCGTGTACCCCTTCTTTTGTATAGAAGCAAGCCATCATGGGTCATAAATTGCATGATTTCAACGATTGAATGAAAGCCTCTTTTACGATTTTCTGCCAATGGAGTTCCCATGATTTGCACCTTCCTCCTAATACTTGAATACAAACAGCTAAAGTTAAATTAAATTGCACCGATTTCCACTTCTTGCATGGAACTTTTTGTTGAATAAAGTATATCGAACTCGACTTTTGAAAAATGGTGCTCTCTAAGGGAAATGCACCAAAACTAAAAAGGCCCTTGAGGCTTAGAGCCCCAAGGGAAAGAAAAAAAAATTAAATTTTTTTATTATGCAGGTTACGCTCGCATTTTGCACCAAAAAGGTTAATAATGGACCAATTGTGCACATATATCAAATTGAATAGGTTACTGAAAAAACCAGTCATATTAAGCATCTTGAACGTAAAACCAAAAAATGTTCCAAACAGGTTACGCTCACCTTTATGGTCTTGTGGTGCACTTTTGGTATACAGGTTCCGCTCGATCTCTAAATATTCCTTCAAAAAATGAGTGCAATTTTAAGGTGAAGAAAAAGAAAATCTTTGCTGAATAGTTGTTTCACCAACACTTCCCCCTCCTACACAGGTTCCGCTCACTTTGTCTCCGAAAATATAAGTTTGGTGCATTTCTTTCATGGGATAGTGCACAGGTTCCGCTCGAATTCATTGCATTGGTGCAAATTATACTCAATATGCCCCAAAAAGATTTCAAGGTGGCATTTTCTAAGAATTCATGATCACTAATAAATGTGCCACATATAGGGCATATGTGGTGCATTTCATCTATGAAATGGTACACAGGTTCCGCTCACTTCTAGAATGATTGGTGCATTTTGAAAGCTCAATTTCAAAGAAATCGTGCTAATAGTGAAGTGACTGACCATTCCTCCTTGTTTTAAAGAGTTTAGCTGTGCAGCATTCCTTATTATTGGAGGTATGGAAGGAATTAGACTGGAACTGGTGCATTTGCACCATTAATTCGAAACCTGTGTAGTAAATGGTGCATTTACTCTTCGAAATGTGGCCCACTCTTGATATAATGATAAAAAAGTGGTGCATTTTAGATGAACAGGTTCTAATCTTTCCACCCAAGGATTCCCTGCAATAGAGAGGATGGGGTTGTTGTTGAGGTATCAGGACATACATGATCGTATGATTTTGAACTATGAGTTTCTGAAAATTTCTATTTTCGAAGAAACAAAGATTTTATTTGAAGATCGTCCTTATATTTTGGACAAATGGAGACAGGAAGCCTATCGTATGACAGAGGAAGAGGTAAAAAATCAGGTTCCGGGCTTTACCATGGGACCAAGCTTCAGGGCCTTATTTTCCTTGTTCACACAAACGTTATACTTCGAAAAACTTATAACAAAAGAAATGATAAAAAAGGCCGTGGACAGCTATCAGGATACAATCAAGGTCATATTGGCCGGCCATTTCATACACGAATTCCCGATGGATGAGATAAAACGCAGTGCGAACGAAGAGAAAATAAGTGAGGCCTTGAGCCGTCACTATATCTATTCAAGCATGGATATTGATTATCATTTAATGAGAGACATCGTGACAAAGAAAAAGGACTTTAAAAAAGGAGAGGCTGGTCTCTTGGCAACCGAGATTATAGACAACCGTGGACACGTTAGAGGATTAGCTGAAATAAGGCCCCCAGAATCACAGAAAGCGGAACTAGCCTCCGATCAACAGGAAATGTGGCTTGAATTGATAGAATCCACTATAAATTCATTGGATGAAATGACCGCCGACCTCTTTGACTTAATTACATATTTATGGATGGTCTCACCCAAGTCCATTGATGGTTATATTGAGTTTCATAGCAATGATGCCTTACAGCTTAGGAACCTGAAGAAACGGACTGCACAAGGACGGGAACTGGACTTTCGTGAGGAAGATCGCTTCAATATCATGAAACGGGTTGCTGCTCTATCAAGCATTTGGATCTCTCTGGGCAATCAACAGGTAAAGGTGATCAACACCCAGGATATCCAGGACAATGAACTTTATGAATTCAAGGACTTCCAGAGAATGTTCGAAATCGGAAAAATCCGTGTTGCTTATGATAAAAAGACCGGTGAAGCGAAAGGGATCTATGCCGTACAGGTGAAGCCGTCCCCTGTTCTTACCCCTTACTTAGATGGACCAAATCGCACACTGGGTTTGTTGGATTTAAAAGTGTTTCAGTATAGCCACTACACACAGCGTGAACACAAGCGATTAACCCGCTACCTGAATCTGCAGTGGAAAATCAGGACCATTAGAAGGTCCTTGCATCAACCGTTTAAGGTCTCTACCCTGTTGAAAACAATGGACATATCCAGTCGATATAACGGGGTGCAAAAAAGGGATAAGTTTGAAAATGTTTTGGATGAATTGCAAAAGGACAGCGTGATCAGTAGCTGGAGCTACACCGAGGAAATCGATGAAGAACAAGTTGGGAAAAAAGGATGGTTCCAAGGCTATTGGACCAAGTTGAATGTGCTTATTCTACCAACAGACATAGTCGTTAAAGAGAATCAGAAAAAAATGATGATAGGTTCAAACCACTTGGTGAATGAGGAAATTATTGAACGGATGAATCAGATAAGTCACGAAAATTCGATTTCAGAAGACCTTTTTTTCTCCCAGGACTTTTCACTAGATGAGTTGGCTCCAACACTTGAAATGGAAGACTCCTTTGAGGTTCCATCTCAAGTGACCTCCGTGGTCACCAGTAGCCTTCCGAAAACAGAGCAGCAGGCATTTCATTTTGGACCAGAAAAGGAATTGGCGCTTTCTCCTGAGACGATGAGAGATATGATGGACTCCCAAAATATGAGTATCCGACAGACAGCAGAGGAAATCGGCATTTCCCACTCTACCCTTTCGCGATATCTCAGAAAGGAAAATAAGCGTCAAAACAATAAGAACGATGAAAAAATGCTCAATTGGATAAAAGAAAAATCCAAACGACAAAACTCTAATTGATTAAACGTTAGAGTTTTGTCGTTTTGTTCTTCCTACATCGGAACGAGGAAATTTCACTTGCATACATTTTGCATTCAAATTTGACAGTTGCATACAAAAAGCATACAATGAGATTAGATTTCAATGAAAATAAATGAAACCGAGGAGGAATCTATTAAAAATGGGTAGATTTGTATCAGTTGATGTTGGTAATGATGCGGTGAAAGGATTCTTGGGAAGTATTGAAAATCGAGTATACATACCGAACGTCATTGCAGAAGTGCAAGATCGGGAAATTGTGGAGATGGAAAAAAACATATTGAATGGATTACATGTGGAGATTACTTCTTCCGCCTTGAAAAATAAAAACGGAAGTTTTGCTGTCGGAAAGTTAGCATCCAAGTATCCAAATAATGACGAATTAACGCCAGATCAAGATAAATCCGAGAGTGACCAACCTGTCATTATGCTATTGACAACCCTTGCTTATGATGCGGTGGAACAATTCCCTGAAGAAGATGGTGTAATTGAAGCCACTTATTATTTATCAACAGGATTGCCCCTCGATGAAACTAAACAAGGAAAAGCCAAAGACTTCCGAAAAAAGCTGAAAAACTCCCAACATGAAGTAAAATTCTTGAAAACCCCTTCCCTAGAAGGTAAAATTGTTCGGATTAAATTCGAACAAATCCTTGTGAATACGGAAGGATTCGCAGCGTTTGTGGATTTAACTACAAATGATGACGGTTCTACCAAAAACGAGGAACTCATCGGAAAAACAATACTCATAAACGATATTGGGGGCTTATCAACGGATTCGGCCATCATCACCGATGAAGCTGAAGTGGATAATGAATACAGCAATGGAATAAAAAGAGGTGTATCCACCTATTTGGATAACATTATCAAGAAAGTCTATTCCAAATACAAATACACCATTAAAAGTAGACGCACGCTCGTAGAAATCATCACAAATGAACAGCCTGATGAACAATATCATATCTGGGTTAATGGGAATAGGGTCTCCATCAAGGATATCATAGATGAAGAACTCTCCGTTTTGGCAAAAGAAGAATATAAATTAATTAAAGATATGTGGCGGAATGTTCCGGACATAAGACTGGCCTATCAAATTGGGGGCGGATCCTTGGTGTTAAAACCTTACTTGAATGCTCTGAATCAAGCCGACAAAAACTACCCTCTCCGTTTCGTTTCGGAAGATGACAGCGTATGGATGATTACACGAGCCTATTTTAAAATTTTGCTTATGTATTTACAAAGTAAAGGGATATCTACACAAAACGTGGCAGCTACAAAAGAGTGATATAAATCCATGGAACAATTTGAACCTGGAAAAACCATCTCTTTTCGCTTACCCTCTGATACCCCTTTACATGTCAGTGAGTATTTAATAAGCAGGAAAAAGGAATTAGGCAGGAAATTCAGTAGTGAAATAGCTCCGATCTTTGTTAAGGCTGTTTCGCAAAAAGCCTTGGGGAATACAGATAGCGATCAAATCACCATTAGCTTGCCCGAAGGTTTGACAGCTGAACAAAAGGAATGGATGAACCACCCTAATACAAAAGCATTGATTGGTCAACTTCTTTATCAGGTAGTGACTAAGCCTACTAAAGCCTTTGAATTTAATCAGCCTCTAGAAAATAAGCAAGAAGAAAAAACCGCATTTAAAGCAAATGCAGCCATTCAAAGATTTGCACAAAAAACATTCTTAGATTTTGACGACGACGACGACTAACCCTATCCTTTGATGGGGTTTTTCCTGTTATAGACAAAATCAGTCAAAATCAGAGAAAGGACATTGCTTATAGAAAGTCAAATACATATATAACGCTATATAGAGCACAAAAAACCTGTATTCTACATTTATTTGGTTACTCAATCGCTTAGAATGTTACCCCTCCCCTCAAATTGTACCAAACGAATCTCTTTATATAGACCATTTGTGTTCTGTAAGCTATATATAGTCTATAAATTTTAAAGGATTTAAGCTACAGATGGTGATTTAAAGGAACAATCTACCCCTGCTCCATAACTGGCTATAACTTTCTCCTTAATAAGATCAAATAAAAAATAATAAATCAAAGTTGGCCATCTTATAATTCTTTTTTATTTTGTTATTCGTTACTAGTCTTGTATAATATTATTAATCATGTGGACCATTTGTATTTTATATTCTACATATAGGCTATAATTTAGAGGCTACATCTACTCCATATATTCACTAAATCTAGATAGGTAGTTTTCAAGTTTCAAAATAATGATCTTATCTTACTTAAGAAAAGGAAATTATAGAGCACATATACTCTATAATCTATAAATGGTCTATAAATTATTACTTTATATACCATAAACCCGGATCCATATCCATAACTAGACTGTTGTTTTAATCATATTCTTTTCACCATTTAACTGTTACTGCAGATATAACAATTACTGATGTAGACCATTTATGTTTTGTATTCAACATATAGACCATAATATAGAGGCAATATCTACACCATATATTTCTTGTTGCTAACTTAAGAAAAGAAACTTAGAGGGCCCATATACTCTATAATCCATAAATGGTCTATAAAGCATTACCATATATAGCCTACATGAATCTGGAACTACAGCTAGATAATTATATTACCCTTTTCCATTCCATTACTTAACTGCTACTTTAATTGTAACAGTTACTAATGTAGACCATTTGTGTTTTGTATACTACATATAGACTATAATCAAGAGGCTACATTTCAATACTAAAAACCAATTTCCAGGCGAGAATTTCCGAGTCTACGATCAACGGTCATTTTCTTACTTAATTAGAAAAAGGATATAGAGCACATATACTCTATAATCTATAAATAGTCTACATAAACAGAGCATCTTATTATTCTTACTACCAGTAAAACCGTTATATATGTAGACCATTTGTGCTTTGTGTTCTACATATAGTTCATTATTTAGAGACTTTTAATAAATAAGACAAAAAAATTTAGGAGGTTCAAAAATGTCAGAAGAAACCTTTTGGAAAATTAGCGATTTTGTAGAAACGTTAAAAACTCATCTGAACAATCAAAATATACATATTAATACAGTGGACGGTTGGTTTAAACGGTTAGAGAAAGAACGCCTCCATTATATAAATCGTACTCTAGAAACCAATGAAAAGGTGTACGATGAATTAGATTTAAAAATTGCAATGTTTATAAAGAAGAGAAGGGAAGAGAAGTGGGCCTTATCAGCGATTTCAAATGATCTTTCAAACTTTTTTGAGTTAAGACCATTCCCTGTAAAAAAAGAGAAACCTGCTCCATATGTAGACAATATGGAGACTTTGAAAAAACAGATAACAGATGAAGTAAAGAAAACTTTTGAAGAAATGGCTACCGCAAAGGTCGAAGAGTTGAAAAGCCAATATGAACAGTTACTAAACGGCTTGCCCAAACCACCATCTATAGAAGAAAGAAAGAACCAAAGCTTTCAAGCGATGGTGATCCAGAGAAAGATTGAAAGTTCACTAGAAGAGGAAGCGAACCAGGCATGGTCCAACTTGCCGGAGGATCAACGTCTTAAGAGGGTGGGCTTTTTTAGAAAAGACGTTGATTTGGAGAAAAAGGATCAGTTTATTCGGAATTATATTAATGATCATTTTGTGGACCGGTTGAAAAAAGAGATGGAACTTGGTAAGTAAGTCTTGGAAGGACATGCTTTACAATAACACATAAGCAATTCTTCTTAAGAAATGGGTGCGTTAGCTGAAAATCGGAGCTGTCTTTAAGGCAGCTTTTTCTTATGGAACTATCGGGGCAGGTTAGTTCAAGAAAACCAATAAAGGTTTGAACACAAGGAAATAAATGTTGCCTATCTCTAAAAATGGGGTGGCCGAAGTAAATAGTACTTTCAAATTAGGGTAAAGACAGGTGATAAGTTTGCATAATACTAATTAGAAGAAATGAAAAAGCCCTGAATTTATTTAATTCGGGGCTTTTTCATTTCTTCTAACGAGGGTGTGAATATTCTGCGATCGAGGATTTATTTTAACTCCACATATAGTTTCTATTAATACACATAAACCACAACTCATCTTAAATTAAGTATCTTTAATCTTTTGCTCGTTCTACCAATTGTAGCAATTCACCATTAGGTCCATAGAATAAAATCATACGTCCACCTTCTAGTGTTGGTTGTGGTTGAGGGGATGAAAATTTAACTCCTTTTTTCTGGTAATGGTTAATTGCTATATTAATATCTTCTACTGTAAAAGCAAGGTGGTTAACAATTCCACTTTTGTTATACTTACCAATGGGTTCAATGTCTTGGATTAGTTCAATTTCCATACTGGGCTGTTCTTCCAAGTACAAAAATGCCATCTCTCTTGTTTTAGAAGATCCTCGAAGGCGAACTTTGAATCCAAACATATCTGAGTAGTATTGAATAGAAAGATCCACATTAGTAACAATAATGGCTATATGTTCCAATTTTATAAACATTTGTATTCTGCCTTTCAACGTAAATAATAAATTTTTTTAAAAAAATACCAACTTAGTAAACATATATTTTGGTTTATCAAAGAAACAATGCGATTACTCATTTTTTATTTATCTATCTTTCACCTGTAAAAGGATAAAAACGAATTGATAGAGAAGGAGATTATGGAACTTAAGGCCCGTTAGTAAAAAAATTAAAGGTAAGGTTTTTTCAACCTTACCCCTTAGAGATTGTTACCTATGGTGCAATATCTTCTAGAACCTTTTCACTTGTTTCAATCATTCGAAAGGCCATAAACGCACCAACGACAGTAACACAAGCAAAAAGCATAAAGACAGTCGATATACCTCTGGCACCTAAAATAAAACCAAGTATCGTAGGGGCTATAGCAGAAGCGAGACGCAACCAGGCTGTAGCAAATGCAGTACCAAGGACCCTTACCCGCGTTGGATAAATTTCTGGTGTATACAGGTAAAGTAGAACAGTGATTGTACCCATGACGCCATAAGCCGCTGACCCTAAATACATTACGCTCTGTGCTGACTCAGCACCGTTAACCCAAAGTGTCACCAGAAGAGTTCCAGCCACCAGGAACGCAATGGTTGCCCATCTCTTACGGCCAATCCTGTCAATCAGCATAGCACAAGCGAATACGGCAACTAACTGTACGATATTCGTGACAGATGCTGCCCGCAAAGACTCTTCTAAAGGAAGATTGTAAACAGTTGTGTACAGACTAGGTAGCCAGTTATTAAGTCCGTTAGCGACAAAATAAGCTGTAAACCATAATGTCCAGACAATTAATGTTCTACTGCGGTAAACAGGCGAGAACAACTCTTTCCAACTTCCTTTCGCAACTGCTTGAGTGGCTGCATGCGCACCCATTGTCACAGGCATGCGTTCGTCGGTACTTGCTTCGAGCTCTTTGATGACACCCTCGGCTTCATCAAACCTACCTTTAGAAATTAACCAGCGAGGTGATTCACGCAGCTTGAAGAAAAATAAGAAAACAATTAATCCCCCTATACCACCGACCAGGAACATCCACTTCCATCCCAAGCTAGGTACGATTAAGGCTCCAAGCTGCGCGGACAACATTAATCCAAGAGGGAAGATCATTTCATATAGCATAAAAAAACGTCCGCGTCCATGGGCGCGTGAGAGCTCATTAATATAAGTAGCTGCAACAGGAACTTCACCGCCTACTCCAATGCCCTGTATGAAACGAAGTATCAACAGCATTTCGAAATTGCCCGCAAACGCACAGGCGATACCCATCACAGACATTAAAAAAACCGTCCATTTTGCACTATAAACACGCCCATATCGTTCTGCTAGCCAACCGAAAAATATTGCGCCCACAGCTTGTCCAAGATATCCAGAACCAATGAGGATACCAATTTCACCGGGAGTCAAACTCCATAGACCAATCAATACTGGCAAAACGAAGGCGAGGGATAAGGCATCAAAAGCATCGAAAAATGTTGCGGATCCCATGATAATACGGGGTTTGATGTGCCAGCGCGAAAAAGGAACGCTTTCCATGCGTGTAAGTAGTTCCGAGGCGCGATCTGATTTCCTATTTCCTTCAATTGGGTTCAACTGTATCTCCATACTAACATCCTCCTTGTAAGGGGGTCCTACTAATAAAAATGAATGTTCCAATCTTTTTAAAAGTTATTTTTAAATGTTTTGTATGAAAGTGCTTCCATTTAGGTGTAATACAAATCAGACTCCAAGATTATTTCTTAAAAGTGATCTTTCTAGAGTCTGAATGTGAAATTTATTTAATCTTCGGAACGTCAGTTGTTGCACGATTAATATATTCCATGTTAAAAACGACCTCTTTTTTTCTGATATGTTTTCCTTGAATCATATCCATCAGTATGGAAGTGGATCTTTTTCCAATACCAACTAAATCAACATGAACAGACGATAAAGATGGTGTGATAAAGTTGGAAAGAGGAACATCATCAGCACCAACGACAGATAAATCTTCAGGCACTGATAACCCAATCATAGAAGCTGCTTTAATCACACCTATTGCCAAATAATCTGATGAACAGACAACGCCAGTAATTTTTCTGTGGTCTTTTAAAAATTCAGCCACTTCTTTTGTTGCCTTAAATGCATCGAACTCCTCAATTTCAAAAACATTTTCAGAAGAATAATCTAATCCAAGTTCTAGCAGCGTGCTTTTATATCCGTTTAGACACCTTACACTATGCATAGAACTCATTGGTCCATTAACGATCCCGATGTTGCGATGTCCTAGTTGATGAAGAGCTACCACTGCTTGTCTTATTCCATCTTCATCGTCGGGGCGGACACAAGGAAATGGAGAATCTTCTAAATAACTTCCCACTACAACCATAGGTAACCCAATACTTTTTAGCCATTCTAAGCTCAGTTCCTCATTTCTAGGCGAGAAAAGAATAACACCATCTACGGATTGAGTTTCTAGCAGTCGTTTTTGCTGAGAAGAGGTAAACGACATCAACATGTTATAGTCCGTTTGATCAATACCTTTTGCTATGCCTTCTAAAACGGTTGAGAAAAATGGGTTATTAAGTATAAATGAACCCCTTGGAACCACAACTGCAATATTCCCTGTATTTCGTTTAGCTAGCCCTCTAGCTCCTAAATTGGGACGATAATCTAATTCCTCAATCGCTTTACGAATTCGTTCTGCTGTTTCAGCACCAACACCAGGCTTGCTACTTAATACTCGTGATACAGAAGCTATTGAAACACCAGCCTTAAGTGCCACATCTTTTATACTTACATTCATATTACATACCTCCGTGGTTCACGTTTATAGATATACATCATTATAAACTAGACCCACCTAAATGCTAAAGAGTAGTGGTTGCAAGACTGCAACCACTACATATAAAGTCTATTATGATTTAACTCCATCCTTCAATAATCCTACATTTAGTAAGCCTTGGCGAATTTCCTCTTTTTCTTTTTCTGTTAAAGGTAAAACCGGACGTCTAGCTAGGGAGCTACTAATTAATCCACGTTGATACATAGCTTCTTTCATACGTAAATGAGAAGTAGAGGAAGGCTCATCCATTTTATATACAGCATGCTTTAATTCAAAGATGCGATCATAGACAGCATTAGCAGCAACTAAATCCTGATCATTAACGCATTTCACTAACTCAGCAATTAAATCAGGTACAAAACAACCAAAACCAACAAGTGCACCGTCAATACCTTGAATTAAAGTGGGTAAAAGATACTCGTCATGACAAGTTAAAAGTGAAACATCTGGGGCATTCTTTTTCAATGCTCTAACATCTACTTCATACTGTGCCATATCTCTTTGACCGACTTTAATTGAAACAACGTTTGGGATTGCAGCCATTTCTAGCAATTGGTTAGTTGTGTAAGAAGTTTTAGTCCAAGTCGGATATTGGTGAACAACAATAGAAATGTTAATGGCTTCTGCAACGTCTTTAAAAAATTGAACAGATGATTCTTCTTGCATACCAAATCGTAACCAGGAATGTGGAGGCATAAGAAGGATTCCACTACCTCCTGCCTTTTCAACAGCTTGAGCATGTTGAATGGCCTCAATTGTTCCTTCTGCAGATACTCCGGAAATGACAGGAATACGACCTTTTAATTCATCAGCAGCAATTCGTACAGCTTCTGCACGTTCTTCTGGTAGTAGAGTCATAATTTCTCCTGTATGTCCGTTTACTACTATACCATTGACTCCTTCATGGCTTGCTACCCATCGGATTAAAGCACGAAATCCTTCTTCATCGATAGAATAGTCATCTTTAAAAGGGATAAGAACTGCTGGAAACACACCGCTCCACTTCAATTTGTTTTTCATACCCAATTTCCTCCTCGGTTAATTGCTGAATTTTATAGTAAACGTTTACGTAACTTATATTATAATGTAAGCGTTTAATTGTCAATATTTTTATTATTTTCTGATAAATTGAATTAAAAAACGAGATTTTAAGTCTATAATCTTGGGATATTTATAGGGTGATGCTAAAAATAGCGACTGTATTTATTACTATTCATAGTAAACGTTTACTGAAAGTTTATAAATAATAAGCAATCAAAATATTTCTTTGTACTATGTAAGGAAACCTTTTTCTTATTTCAAAGTTAGTTTGTGAAGTATTGTACTTAAACTAACGGGTGCGTTAGTTCATTAAGGATTACTAAAAATAATCAAACTATTTTATATAACTGTATACTGAATCACAATAAAAGAATCCATTTCGATCAATCTTTTCAAAATGGATTCTTTTTATTTACGCTAATATGGGGGTTCAGGAGGGAATTTTGATCAATCTTGATTCCAAAACTACACATAGATCTTAATTAATTCTATATTTTGATAAATCGACTTACTGATCATTTATCAGTTCCTATATATTAAACTTTTAGGGAATTTTCCACCTGATAAATATCCTCATGATTCATTGCATCTTTCAAAGCTTGGCCTTTACCCATTCCTAGTTTCTTCAGAAAAGAGAGTATGAGCTACAATACCATACTCTCATATTTTCTTCATCAGTATAATATCTTTTTTGTGATACACACTTAAAACCAGACCAAACAAGAAGGCGTTAATCATCGCTGATAAAGCACCATAACTCATAAATGGCAGGGATAGGCTTATTAGTGGTAATAAGCCGAGAGACATTCCGATGCTGACAGTTACCTGTGCAGTGAATATGGCAAAACTGCCGGAAACAAGCATTTTCCCAAATGGGTCTTTCACAGTTTGGAATATACGGGAAATTCGCCAGATCATCCATAAAAACAGCAGACCCATGAGTAAGGCCCCGGCCCAGCCAAGCGTATAGGTAATTGTGACAAAGATAAAATCCGTCATCATTTCATTAGAAAAATCAATCGCTCCGAGGGAACCAAAATGGCCAATCCATCCGGCATCCTCAATTAGCTTTTCTAGTTTTAAAGGCATATACCCCGAGGTCTCACTGAATTTTTCAGGCGTAACAAACGAATAAAGTCTTTCTAATTGATAGGCCTTTATATCCTTCAAGGATATAAGCAGAAGTGAAACACATGTAGTAAGCAGGACTGCTGCAGTGATAAGGATTTTCCTTTTATTTAGGCTGCTCCTCCAGACCATTACAGCAACCATCAATGAATAAATCGCTACCGCCTGCTCGTTGGCTGTAAACATAAACAAAAAGGCAGAACAAACGTATAAAATGGCAGCCAAATAAACATTCATCTTTTTTGATTGCAGCATCCCGGCCCAGGCAAGCAGAAAAATTGGCAGAACCACAATCGAATCGACCGACAATAAACCCACAATATTAATTCGAGGATTGCCGTTCACTAATACATTGGAAAATTGGAACTGATAAAGAATCAGACATCCCATCGTAAAGAAAACCCAGCCCCATCTCTGCAATTTCCGATAATCGAAAAAAAGAAGGACACAGGCCAAAATTACACTTTCTGTGACAGAATATACCTGCTTCAGTACTGATAATGAATTACCATCCTTAAATAAGAGCCAAAACAAAAACAGGCCCGTAGCTGACATGAACAGAAACATGCTCATCAGCTTCCAATCAATCTTCGGCCTGTGCAGCTTGTCCATCTTCTGCCCAATGTCAGAGGGGCTTCCCATATTCCGGACAGCCAGTTCCTCTGCTTCATCCTCTTTATATCCTTTTTTGATCAGTTCAGTTTTAGCTTGATGCAGATGGGCTTTTAATTCAGCTTCTATATATTTTTTTGCTTCTTTTGATCGGATATACGACGAAACCTCTTCTAAAAAATGATTGCTTCTCAATCGGTTCTTCCTCCTTCAAATGCTGTCCGCCAACTAGCAGAGGCGGAACCACTTTTAGATTCCGTTTTCTTTAGCCACTTTTTCGCACGTTCATCCAAGGAATAGAGCTTCCTTTCTTCCGTTTCCCAAGAAGACTGGAGCCAGCCTTCCTTCTCAAGCTCATGCAACGTAGCATACAAGGAGCCTTCGTTATTTTCAAATTTCCGGATGCCTTTCTGGTAAAGAGATTCATTAATTTGATAACCATTTTTTTCCTTATCCAAAGATCTGAAAATACCAATCAAGATGTCTTCCTTACTTACATCCTGCTTTTCGATGGCAGTATGGATGGAGTTTCTATGGTTTTCTGTGAATTTCAAATCAAGAAATGTATGCTTTTTCATTGCCGATTTCAAGCGTGTTAATTTATCTTCCATCGGTGGATTCCTCCCAATAGGTTTTTAACCTTCTTTTCGCCTGGCGCATCCGGGTCTTCACCGTTCCAAGTTTGACCCCGGTAATTTCAGAAATCTCCTTGAGCTTCATTTCCTGAAAATAATGGAGATAAATGAGCTCGCGATACTGGATTGGCAGCTCCATGACTGCACAAGCAAGTTGCATGTCTTCATCCTGCTGAATGACCTCTTCTTCCACATTATCGGTAGAAGTCCATTCCTGGTCCTCTTCCGCAGTCGAAACATTTCGGAAGTACCAGCTTTTCCTATAATCCTTACAATGGTTAATAGCAATTCTCCAAAGCCACGTCCTTATATTTGATTGTTGGTTATACGTGGGTAGCGCCTTATAGCATTTGATGAAAATCTCCTGTGTCAGGTCCTCTGCCACAACCGCATCTTTTACATAGGAATAGACCAATTGTAGAATATCCTGGCCATAAAGGGACATGATTTCATCAAGTAAGGATTTGTCATCTTTCATTTGAGACCATTTCAACACAAACTCCTCCAAAACAGTTCACACTTCCTTCCCTAGTAATAGACGATTGTACTTATAAGAAGGTTTTCTGTTTTTTAAAATTATCCATTTTTAACTATGAAGTACAGCTAAAAATATAGAAAACATTTTAAGAATCAGTACAGCAATAGTAGAATATCCTTGCCTGACAACGTCCAATCAGAAAAGTTAAACGTTTATAAACATGATAAACCGAAATCATTACTGATTTTGGTTTTTTCTTATAGAACTAAAGGGGCAGGTTAGCTGCACAAGCATAGGAAATAAAATACACCGTATATCCCCACTAATGGTAAAATAATGTTATAAAAACGGAGGGGTTAGATGGGAATTACTAATATAAGCATTAAAGAGCGTATGGATTATCATAATGTAAATGGTTTGAGCATTGCAGTAATTAATAACGCTCAAATTAGTATGGCAGAACACTATGGTTTACTTGAGGCAGGAACGACTAAAATTGTAAATAGTAATTCTATTTTTAGTGCTTGTTCGATTAGTAAGTTCTTAACCGGGACGCTTGTTTTGCTACTAACTGAACAAGGTCTTGTTGATTTAGATGAGAATATAAACAAAAAGCTAACCTCGTGGAAAGTTCCTGATAATAAATTTACGGAAAACCAATATGTAACATTAAGAAACTTGCTAAGTCATCAATCTGGAATTATAGACCCTGAAGATAGTTTTATGGAACTTAATTCGAATGACGGTATTCCCTCAATCGTTGACCTATTAAAGGGACACACACCCTATTGTAAAGTACCTATTCAAGTGAACTATGAACCTAAGAGCGACTTTCAATATTCAGATGCAGGCTATTGTATAATACAACTACTGATAGAAGATGTGACTGGTAAACCTTTCGAAGATATAATAGACGAACTAATATTTCAACCATTAAAAATGCACAACAGTTCATTAGCAATGACCATTTCAGAAGAGAAAAGCGATAACTTTTCTTGTGGTCATAAAAAAAGTGGAGAATTAGTTGATGGAAAATATGCTATATACCCTTATCAAGCTGCTTCAGGGCTATGGACGACACCTTCAGATTTATCTATTTTGGTTATTGAATTAATTAATTCTTTAAAAGGTAAAAGTAAGATTGGACTTCCTGTAAGTAAAGCAAAAGAAATGATAACATCCCAAGGTTGTAAAGAGTGGTCTGGACTAGGGGGGTTTTTGGATGATTCAAAAGGAGAACTAGAAATTTCATCGCTTGGTTGGGGAGTGGGCTTTCAATGTATGATGGTTGCATATCCCTATTTAGAAAAAGGATTAGTTATAATGACAAATACTGATTTAGGTGTCCATCAATTGAAAGGGATCATTGGTGAAATATATGATTCCTACGCTTCTGGATTGTGAAGAAATGTACTTAAACTAACAGGTGCTTTAGCTTAAGATCGGAGCTGTCTTTAAGGCAGCTTTTTCTTTATACATCTATCGAGCGCAGTTTAGTTGAAGAAGGATTATTGATTCTAGTTGCCAAATTGTATAAATTCCGATCAAGCTTCAGATGGGGTGCGAGGGGCATCTTAGCCACAAAACGACTAAAGTAAAAAATAAATTAGTTGAAATGAAAGAAGTGAAGGTTTTGATTAAATATAAATGTCTCCATCATGTAAGTCTTACCGTGACAGATTTAGAAAGAGCAAAAGAATTCTATGGCAAAACTTTATGTTTAAAAGAAATACAGCGTCCTAATTTTGATTTTCCAGGTGCCTGGTATGAAATAGGGGGACATCAACTTCACTTGATAGTCGATCCCTCTTCACAGACGATTCGTAAGGATAAAAGATTATCCAGCAGAGAAGGTCACTTTGCCCTTAGAGTCGAGAACTACTATGAAACTCTTAAATGGTTAAAACAGAATGCAGTTGAAATCCTTGAAAAACCATACGGGAAAAGTGGATTCGCACAAATTTTCTGTGCTGACCCTGATGGTAATTTGATTGAACTAAATGTTAATCAACAAAATCTATAAGTAGGCAAAGATAAGGGCTTCCTTTACTGGCTCTTTTCTTATTGAAGTGACGGGGCAGTATAGTTGAAAAAGGAACTTATATTTAAATCTCGAATATCTAATGTAATCGGATAGTTAAAATTTGATGACAGACAGGAGTCAGATACGATGATAAAAGGTTTCGGAGGAATATTTTGGAGAACTAAGAATCTTGAAGTTGTAAAAAAATGGTACAGAGAGTGTTGAAGATTGAAATAGAAAATTGGAATGGGACTGTGATAAAACCCCAATTAGGAAATGAGACGATCTTTTCTTTCTTTACCGAGAATGACAGTTATTTTCCAACAGAACAACAAGTGATGTTAAATTTCCAAGTACATAATTTGAACGAGTCTATTAAACATCTTGAACATATTGGTGTGCCTCTTGCAAAGAAAAAAGAGATTAGTGAATTTGGAAAGTTTATATAGATTGAAGATCCTGAAGGTCGACTGATCAAGCTTTGGGAGAAATAACGAGTTGTAATTTATTTGCTATTGAGCTAACGAGTGCTTTAGCTGAAGATCGGAGCTGTCTTTAAGGCAGCTTTTTCTTATAGAACTAAAGGGGCAGGAAAGTTCAATAAAGGATTTGGGTTTTTTTATGTTGAAATATAAAGTAAAACTTATTGTTGGGGGGGGGATCACTTGGAACTTATTATGGTTTTATTCGTATTTTTAGTTTGTATATGTATTAGTTCGGTTCTGAATATACTTTTTAAACTGACGAAAAAAAGAGATTGGCTTATAACATTCTTAATAAGTTTAGGTTTATCAATAATAATAGTTCCTCTATTAAATGCTGGATAAGATCTGGTTAGTGTTATGAGATGATTGAGTGGGATTTTATTATTTATTATTACTTCTGATAGGTTGTTGGTATTCTTTTTATCGTTTTGGCAATTATTTTGTTAATGGCAAGAAGTTCTGATATTATTTCTGAACTATTGAAATTAAATGAATAGAAATTATTAAGCTAACGGGTGCGTTAGCTGAAGATCGGAGCTGTCTTTAAGGCAGCTTTTTCTTTATGCAACTAAAAGGGCAGTTTAGTTGAAGAAGGAATATTGGGATATAATAGGATTTGAGAAATTAAAGTAATCATAAAAAAGGGGTTTTTGTATGGCTTCTGGACGTGATGAAATGATTAAAGCACTGAAATCAATTCTTATTCCATTATTAAGAGAGAAGGGATTTAAAGGTACTTTTCCTCATTTTCGAAGGATTTTAGAAACCCGAATTGACCTTATTTCTTTCTTCTTTGACAAGTATGGTGGTGGGTTCATTGTTGAAATAGGTGCGTCACCAGCCAATGGTTTTACAATTAAGGGTGGACCTCATTTTCCTCCGAATAAGGTAAACACTACCCACCATGTTCCTATGACACGACTTGAACCAACGGAAGATCACGACTCTTTTAGATATGACGAAGAACCCGTTCCATCTGACATTTTTACAAAATTAGCCAGCGAGGTTGTTTCTCTTTTACCTAATGCAGAGGAATGGTGGAACTCGGATAAAATAGCTCGTACTATTAAGAAAAAGACGAAACAACAAGGTGACATAAATTTTGATTGAACATATCCCTTGTTGTTGAACTAACAGGTGCGTTAGCTGAAGATCAGAGCTGTCTTTAAGGCAGCTTTTTTGTATGAAAATATATTCGTGAATGGCCATACAAAATAAGCCCACCATATTCTAATTTTTTGAAGGACGTAAATGTACCATGTCGTTATATTAACTGGTTTGGTTATGCAGTTTGTTGTTCAGATGGAGCGACTGTATATCCTTTCTTTTTTAGGTATTCGATCATTTTTAATTCTTTGTTATTTTGTTTTTCTTCAAGGTAATTTGAACCTAGTTCATGATAGGGTTCTCCTGTTTTTAAGATGTTGTAAGCAATCGTTAATAGTAAATGAGCAGAAGCGATTCGTCCCTTTATTTTTCCCTGCCGTTTGGTAATCCTTTTTCGATGTGAAGCCATTCGATTATTTTGCCTTGATGTCGCTAGTACACACTCTACAGCCATCGTTTTTAAAGCTTTGTTACCTTGTGTGGTTTTACTCGTTTTTTTTTACCAGCACTTTCGTAATTTCCAGGACTCACACCAGCCCAAGAGGCAAGATGTTTAGCTGACTTAAATACGGACATATCCACGCCCATCTCTGCAATAAAAGTAGCTGCGGCAGCTTTGTTCACACCAGGTATTCCATCCAATAATTCTACTTCTTTACGATAGGGGGATAGGAGTTGATCGATTTGTTTTTCCAATTCTTCTATGGCTTTTTCTAAATAACTCATATGCTCCCAATGGTAACGCAACATATCACGATGATGACGGCGAATACGTCCATTAATTGCACTGGCAATGTCCGTAATACTAGCTTTTGTTCGCCAATCCACCATTTTTCGAAGACCATCGGTCTCTATTTTTTCACCGTTTAGAATCGCTTCAAGGATACGGCGTCCCGATACACCAAAAATGTCTGATAGTACGGATGTTAGCTTGATATTAGCATCTTGAAGAATTTTGTGAATGCGATTCTGCTCGGATGTGCGATGATGAATCAATTTTTTTCGATAACGAGTAAGATACCGTAAATCACGAATATCCTCCGGTGGAACAAAATTGCTTTCAATAAGTCCGCATCTTAGAAGCTTGGCAAGCCATTCGGCATCTTTCACATCAGTTTTACGCCCTGGAACATTTTTGACATGCCTGGCATTGGCAAGAACAAGGTGAAAAGAATCTTCGAGAATATTCCATATTGGTTTCCAGTAGACTCCGGTACTTTCCATTACAACATCGGATACATGAAGGGTAGTTAACCAATCACTTAAAGCCAAGAGTCCCGTTGTTGTAGTTGAAAACGTTTCAATAGAGGTTTTTGGCTTTTTATCTAATGGACCAAATAATACACAGGCTACTACTGTTTCTTGGTGTACATCTAGGCCAGCAAACCGTTCACTCATTGCTTCCATAGGAGAATCACCTCAATAAAAGATTAACAATACATATGACAGGAGATTTGTTACAAACATTTTTGTATACGTACTAGCAGTACACTAAATGGTTCTTCCATACTGTCACAACCAGTTTCTTATACAGGGTATCTTCCTTAAGATCCACCAAAAAAAGTTCAGCCTGGTTGTATTGTTATCATCCATTATCGTCAAGGAGTTAAAGGGTTAGACTCTATTTTGAGTTTAGATTTTCGTAGTAGATGGTGGCGGCGAGAATCGCCGCCATAGAAGTTTCTTATGGAACTAAAGGGGCAGGTTAGTTGCATTATTACAAAGTTTACTCGCACAGTGAATGACGTTTGCTGTCACAATGTGACTTTATGGATATGTGTAGTACTGTCTCTCGGTTTATTCGTACTGTGTACTTAAAGTTTGTATCTTTTTGAATAAAACTCACCTATAAAAGCCAGATTATAAAAATGATAAATTCGACTGATATAAATGAGGGTCCTTTATGAACCAAGTTGGTGTTAATGAAAAGGATAAAGTATCTCCATTGTATGTATTTTTTTTAGTGCATTCTATGCAAACAGGATTAGGCGTGTTGAATTTTCAAAGAGATTTAGCAAAGGCGACGGGAAGGGATGGATGGATCTCCATACTTCTAGCCGGACTGATGGTTCAGATATTCATTTGGCTTATATATAAGATTTTTAGTATTGTTCCTGGTGATATCATTTCTGCTAATAATTATGCATTGGGTAAATGGATAGGGAATTTTTTTAGTCTCTTATTCATTATTTATTTTTTTGTCCTTGGAATGACGATCATTATCGGCTATATAAATGTTGTTCATATTTGGATGTTTGAGGAGGTACCTTCTTGGGCGTTAGCTTTGGTTTTCCTGATCCTGATTTATTATATTCACACGGGAGGGTTACGAACCGTTACTGGTATCGCCTTTTTAACTGTTATCGTTTCATACTGGCTTTTAATTGTACCTATATATGGGTTTAAATACGCTGATTTCACCAGTCTTTTTCCTGTTTTCGATCATACTTTAATCGAAATAATGAAAGGTACTAGAAGCGTTTCGTTAGCAATGCTTGGTTTTGAAATGCTCCTGATGTTTTATCCATTCATCAAGAATGCTGAAACATCAAAAAAGTATGCTCACGGAGGAGCCTTAGCCACTACGTTATTGCTCCTATTAATTTATTTTGTTTCAACAGCCTTTTATTCACAGAAACAGTTGGTCATTTCCCTATGGCCAACACTCACAATGACCAGCGTCATTGAATTACCCTTTATTCAACGTTTCGAATACATAACTGTTTCTTGGTGGGCCATTGTTATCATACCCAATATGGTCATTCCTTTGTGGGCTGCCAGCAGGGGTGTCAAACGCTTATTCAATGTCCAACAAAAGTATCCCTTATGGGTAATGTCTATAATCATACTACTTATCAGTATATTTTTTTCCGATGTCGATTCCTTATATATATTAGATAAAATAATCAATCCATACTGCGTGTGTTTCATTGTTTTATACTTGCCTCTTCTTTTGGTTTTCATAAGTATAAAAAAATGGAGGAAACTTTTATGACAAAGTTACATTTATATGAAAAGCAGAATAAAATGTAAGATATTAATTTGATTATTCTTTTAGTTGATGCTATGACACAGAATTTCTATCTCACAGTTTGTGTCAACTCTACAATAGGTCTTATGCAACTAATGGGTGCGTGTTGAGAACCGAGACTACCATTATTTCTTTTTCTCTTTATTACAGCAGCTCTTATGTCTTCCGATACTTTGTTCTTTAATGAAAACAATACTGAGGCGATTTAATGTATGATACTTGGATTTATAGGAATTTCATCAATACAGGTTTCTTCGTGATTGTAGTGATTGGAGTATGGATGGTACTATCCGTTCTCTTTATTTATTTTGCAACTAAAAAAACATAAAAAACTAAATTTTTTGGAGTCTTAACTGATGAGAATATTCACAATTTGTATGTTTATCATTATCACTGGATTATTATTTACCACTATGTGGTTTTACCTCAACTAACTGAAGTAACATCACAGTTTGTGTCGACTCTGCGATAAGAATTAAAAAGTTATGTTTTTAGTTTCGCTCCGGTTACCGTGCACTTTTTAACCTATGTGTATACTAATGTCAGGAGAAACAGACAAACAACTTACAAAACCTCCATTTAGAACGGATGGGCAGAATTAAGCCTGTTTTATTCCCTTTTTAAGGACAAGAGTCTTTTCGGGTCGAAATTATTTGATTATGACGTTAGTGATTAGGAAAGAAATTTATGGTAATTTCTGGTTCCATTCCTCGATCGAATCAAAAGAAGTTGTTGTACCATGATTCCGGGCGAGAGAAACCTAGCCCGGCTTCTTTGTATTTGGTGAAGGCACCATCGTTTAGGCGCTAGCAGATATAATATTAATAGAAACCAAAAGATTAGTAGGAAAATTGTAGAAAAAGGAGACAAAAAATGTGAATAGAGTAATTTTTTTAGGTTTTATTGTATTAATTGTCTTATTATCTGGTTTTGAGAATTTTACAATATTCAAAGTTTCGAAGGTTAAAGCAGCCACATCTTCACTATCAGAATCATGGGTAAGCACGCCTTCAGATGTTGAAGATTCTTTTGTTAGTAGTCAATCCCCTACTACTAATTACTCATCGAGTCAATATTTAGTTGTCGGGAAACATCAAACATTTGCAACAACTCGCTCCTTTTTGAAATTTAAGTTGCCAACGCTGCCTAAAGGAGCAGTCATTACTTCAGCTAAACTTAGTCTTTATCAATATTACAACTCAACGAATCAAGTTACCGTTGACATTAAACCTATTAACAGTTCATGGAGTGCTACTACACTTAATTGGAACAATAAACCTTCAGTGGGTAGCAACGTTTCAAATGCTATTGTTGATAAACCTTCATGGAAAGACTTTTTTATCACAAACCTTGTGAAAAGTTGGTATAGTGGGGGGGCTGCCAATCAGGGTGTTGCTGTTCAATTTCGTGATGAAACACAGGCCACAAAGATTTTTTATTCTAACAATCATTCAACTTATACTACTCTGAAGCCAAAATTAACTATTACGTATTCTATTCCGGAACCCCAAAAGGAATATCGAGCATTTTGGGTAGATATGTTCCATGATGGGGCAAAAACCCCAGCTCAAGTAGATCAACTAATAAAAGATGTAAAAGCAAGTAACGCTAATACAATTTTTCTACAGGTAAGGCGCCGTGGAGATGCTTCGCTTGAACCAAAAACGGAAGATTCGTTTTTGCAAAGTGGCTATGATCCTCTTGCAGACTTGATTCAAAAAGCACATTCAGCCAATCCGAAAATCCAAGTTCAAGCATGGTTTGCAATGATGCCAATTTGGAACAAAACAACCCCTCCTAAAGATCAAAATCATATATTTAATGCACATGGTTTGAAACAATCAAGAGAAAATAATTGGTTGAGTAAGACGTATACGGGAAGTTATACAAGTGGTTCGGACTATGTGATTGACCCAGGTCATCCAGGAGCTGTTGATTATACAAGAGATATCATAGTGAATGTTGCTAAAAACTATGATGTGGATGGTATTCACATGGACCTTGTTCGCTATATGGGAGAAGAGTGGGGGTATAACGACGTTAGTGTACAGCGATACAATCAAGCCTATCGTAAAACAGGGTTACCACAACCGACTGATCCTATATGGAAACAGTGGAGAAAAGATCAGGTCAGTAATATGGTCCGTAAAATATATACGTCTGTTCAAAGTGCAAAACCGTCTGTCAGTGTTTCTGCAGCTGCGATTGCTTGGGGCAATGGTCCAAAGACAATGGATGATTGGAATAATTCCTTTACAATGAACAGTGCACTTCAAGACTGGCGAAGTTGGCAGGAATAGGGATCCATCGATCTAGCTATCCCAATGAATTACTTTAGAGAATACGATGCTAATCAAAAAGGTTATTTTGAAAACTGGTCAGAGTGGGAGAAAAATAATCAAGGTAAACGAATGACCTTATCTGGAGTAGGTATTTATTTAAATTCTATTAAAGATGGCTTATCACAAATCAAAAAAGCTCAAGCACCTTCTGCAACAGGTAAGAAATTAAGTGGTGTAAGTCTTTATAGTTATGCTGTTACCAATAAAGATAATGTAATGAATAATGAATTTTACAAAGCATTAAGCAGTGTAACATCTTACAGTTCAGAGCCAGCGTTCTCCACTTATTTTTCAGTCCCTGATTTACCATGGAAGATTGCACCAACCAAAGGTCATTTATCTGCCTCAACCAATCATGCAGATCATCAATTGGTGAAGCTTAGTGGACCTGAGACCCGTCAGACCTATACGGATGGAAGTGGCGACTTTCAAATAATTGATTTAACGCCAGGTAGTTATACTTTTCAAATAAATAACTATTCTTAGAATATTAAAATTGAAGCTGGAAAAGTAAGTAGAACTACATTAAATTAATAAGCAAATCCCAATTTTATCTTTGTGTTAATAGATAAATTGGGATTTTTATGATGGGGAAATTTAGTAAAAAAAGCCTTTTTTTAGAGAAAACGCAAGAATTTCACTTGCGTCATACATAAAGTGAATTTATAACTCAACCCTTAAAATTCAGTAATTGGGTCCTTATCGTTTTGCTTATTTAAAGGGTCCGGTTTGTTTAACCAGTACAAAAGGAAGATTGTGAAACATCTCCATATAGGAGAATAGAAAAATAAGCTAAAATAGGTTAAGACATGCCTTAAGAACAGAACGGGGGTTTTGATTTTGAAACCACATACTCAAGGTTTTATCGCCTGTCTTATAGCAGTCATTTTAGCTGCGTTAACTATTTGGTTTAAGACAGGAACAGTTAATTTAGGACTTTTAATATTTTTTATATCCTGCCTTTATGGTACATACCTTCTCATTTCTTTTTATTATAGTCGAAAAAGTAAAAACTAGGTTTGTTCTTCAACGGGTCGCATTAGTTAAAGAACATAGATTGATTGGGGATGTTTACAGCTCTTTACAGCACTTTTTTATTGAGCTAACGGGGCAGGCAGGTTAGTTGAAGAAGAATACTTTTTAATTCCAAGGACAGATTATACATTCATTGCTACAATTTAATATGAAATTCATTTTCTAATCACACTGTTAAAGAGGATATAAACACTTATGAAAAAAACAAAAAAAGAAAAGTTACTAGAAATGATTATCGTCATTATTTCTTTAGCTTTGGGGCTCTTCCAGGACAAAATAATATATCTCATAATTGGTCAATTCTGCTTATCCTTGTAAGACTCTATTTTAGAATTAAAAATCAATCGGTAAAGAATGATTAAGTATTGCACTTAAGTCTAAATAAATGATATTTCTTATTTATCTAACGGGTACTTAGTTGAACATGAAGATTATTTAGTTTACGTAGCTCGATAGGCTTATATATAATAGATGAAAAACATTAGGAGTTGACTTTATGCTTAATCGGATTCGGAATAAATTGATTCCCGCACAAGAAATGGGAGAAGAAGTAGATAATATCTACGCTATTTTACCCCCGCCAGGAACCATTATCGAAGTGGCAACTGAAGAAGAAATGGAAAAGGCAGCAGAGCTTGAAATTAGACATATGGCTTTCATGAGGTTGCAGGAAATGAATATACAATTTGACGGTGCGTCATATAAAGAACTATTAAAAGAGTTTCAAGATTTTGAAACCGATTCGAGTAAATTTTGGAGAGGTATAGCAAGCCGTTTATCCGTTCCGTATGAATGGCCAATCAGAATTGATTATGCAAACGGCCCAATTTATGTTGGTGAACACGATTTATATGAAGAAGAAGAGAATGAAGATTGATATTGAAATTTAAGCTTGGCATAGTCGAATGGTTCATGTACTAATTATTAATGTATTTTAAATCGATTTTAGAGCGTTAACCAAAAGGGTTAACGCTATTTTTGTTTACAAAATTAGCTGGATAATGGACTCCTAAGTCGTTTTACTAAAGCACATGTTGGAAAAGATTCAGGAAAAAACTTTGATTCTGAACTGTGTAAACAAACAAAAGCCTCCAAGTTAACTTGGAGGTCTTAACTTCTACTAAAAGGTTATGACAAATTCCTTGTTTGCATTTTTGATTTAAAAAACCACTTCATCATTGGAGGAGTAACAATGGTTGTAACCAGTATCACCACGACAATGACAGCAAACATATCTTGGGACAGCAAATGAGATTCAAGTCCTAATGCTGCAATTATCAATGCCACTTCTCCCCTTGATACCATTGCAGCCCCAATTCCCAATGAACTGTTCCAATTAAAGCCAGAAAATTTTGCCCCAAGCGATGAACCAACTAATTTCGTCATTATGGCTATAAAGCTCAGAACGATAATTAAACCTAAATTTTCACCAATGCCAGCAAATTGGGCTGTCACACCAATAGAAGTGAAAAACACTGGTACAAAGATAGAATAACTAATCGTTTCGACCTTTTCAAAAACTTCGTGTTTGAAGTTAGTTACGCTGATTGCAACACCTGCAATATATGCTCCGATTATAGCTGCAACTCCTGTATATTCAGCCAGGTACGCATAAACAAAGCAAATGATGAGAGCAGACGATATCACGGTTTCTGAAACCTTTAACGTTGAGAACTTTTTCAAGAACCAAGGAACGAGCGTCCATCCGATAAGAATCGCTCCTGCAAAGAATAAAACTTTCTTTAGTATGACTGTGGTTAAATTAACATCTCCACCAGCGAAGCTCATTAAGAATGCCAAGGCAATAATCACAACCACGTCATCAATAACAGCCGCCCCTAAAATCGTGGTTCCTTCACGGGTTTGCAATTGATTCATTTCCTTAAGAGCCTGTACAGAGATACTAACACTGGTAGCAGAGAGCAATAAACCCAGAAACCAAGATTCGAAAGCTGTTAAGTTTAATGTAATACCTGCGATAAACCCTAGTAATAGGGGAACAATGATACCACCTAAACCTACGTATGTGGATGCTTTCCCGGTTCGTTTAAATTCGTCCAAATCCGTTTCTAAGCCGGCTATAAACATCAGCAATATAACGCCAATTTGACTGAACTCTGCCAAAGTTTCTGTTTCGTTCACCAGCCCCAAAACCGAAGGTCCCAAAACAATGCCGATCAATAGTTGCCCCAATACTGAAGGCTGCCCCAATCTTACACTTAAGCTCCCGGCTATTTTGGCTGTAACTAAAATAATGGCTAACTGAAGTATTAGCACAAAAATACCACCTTTCATTATTTATTATTTGTTTCATATTTAAAAAAATACAAAAAGAGCCTGCCACCAAAGGACATAATTATCCCTTGGTGACAGGCTCCTCCAAAAACATATTATTATTCTTATTAGTAATACAACAATTATATCATACTTAGATAAAATCACTTACTATTGTTGTCTGCTCCGTAAACTTACAGTTTCCCTCAACCCGAGAAAATTTTAAATCCCTCAATGATACTAAAAATCACACGGTAAAATCCATAGATGAATAAAAATAGGCAGCCGATTATTCCAATAATAACTCCTGTCTTTTTATAAATTAGTTATCACCTTCTATCTGAATTTATGCATTTTTATTCTTTTTCGCCTTTCATTTTACGCAGCAGTTCATTGACTTCACGAAGATCAGGCTTTTTCTCCTTCATGCCTTCACTCCTATTTTCATTTTGATTAAAGAAAAAGGAGCAAACAGATCTTCTTGTACATGAATAATCTCAAAATTTTTATGCAAAATAAACAGGGTGAAAGGTTAGCCTTTAACAAAAATGGTCAATGGTGAAGGAGACTTTTAAAATGACACGGAAACAACAATATCAGCAAGCTATCAATGCGGCTCAACAAGCCCAACAGGCTTTTCAATCAGCTCAAGCTCAAGCTAATACAAATCCCCAACAATTCCAACAGGCACAGCAACAGCTTGAACAAGCTCAACAACAACTTCAACAAGTTCAACAGTCTTGGTTCTAATCCAGCTACTTAAAGTAATGTTCTTGCTGCATCAAAATGAATAAAATTACTTGAAGAAAATAAAGAAGATGGATTAGTGAAAAACGCTAAAATCTTTCAATACGTTGTTCGTTTTTTCTTCCGTAATGCCGATATAACGCAGGGTAACGGATGGATGCAAATGATGCAGAATCCGTTGCAGCATAGCAATATCCTTAGTGGCCTTGTAAAACCAATAGCCAAACGTTTTCCGTAAGGTATGGTTGCCACATGTTCCACCCCGGCGAACTCTTCAGCCTTATTTAGCTACCTGTAGGCCTGAGTAGGGGTAATGGGGCGTTCTCCCTTCCTAGGGGAAATAAATAAGGGGTCTGGACGTTTTTGGCATACTCATAGACCTTCTGAAAGCAATTCGCGATATACATGTCGCGGATTTTTTGCGTCTTGCCTTCCTTGCCCCGGAGAATCTTGTCTTGTTTTGTTTACCTTTGAGGTCCAGGATCTGCTTCGTGGTGAGCTTGAGTGGGTCTCCGACAGGCCAGTCTCGCAACCTGCAACAAACAGGATGTAATCACGCTCCGAACAATGGCGCTTCAGCGCCCATTTCATATTTTCTAAATGCTACTGATCACGGATCCGCCGCACATCTTTTGGTTGCGTCATCTTCATCGACCTTTCTTCCTTCAAACCCTTATGTACCAATGATTTGAATGTACGATTCAAGTGAAAAACTACCCTTAATGAACTACCATGAAAATAAGTTTCTTTAAAAATGAAAAATAACAATACTTAAGAAGACCCTGCTCAATCGTTTTAAAAAAAGAGGAGAGCGTTAATTAATTAGTCTATGGATTAGGGTTGACTGGATTAAGGTCAGTATCAGTATTGACACTTCCTAACCATTTTCATTCTTTGTGGTGAATCGCCGATTTTTGCGATTCATGGATGGCTAACGGGTGCGTTAGCTGAATAAGAAGGCCGCCAATTGGCGGCCTTTTGCACGTATGAATCTTAGTATTTTCATACATTCGAATTAAAGTGGAAAAATGGAAAATATTTAAATGAAATAAAAAAAGTAAAGCCAAATACTCTAGGTTTTCGTCTAATATTTGTAATAAGAGAAAAAGAAGGTGATGAAAATTGAAAGGTTAGTTAGAAAAGCACAAAAGGGTGACAAAAATGCTTTTGAAACATTATTTCAAAACTATAAAGAGGAAATATATAGAACTGCTTTTATTTATATGAGAACTCAAGAAGATTCATTAGATATTGTACAAGAAGTAGCTTATAAAGCTTTTAAATCGATCAAATTCTTAAAAGAACCAAAGTATTTTAAAACATGGTTAATAAAGATTGTTATAACTTGCTCTATTGATATGTTAAGACAGCATAATAAAGTTTTTTCCATAAAACCCGAACACATGGAACTAATAACCATTGGTAAAGAAGAAGATATCGCATTATCTTTGTATTTACAAACTCTGGTTGAAGAGATTAGTGAAACTGAAAAAAGTGTTATTCTTTTAAAATATTTCCATGATTACACTTTAAATGAGATCGCAATAACATTGGATATACCTTTAGGTACAATAAAAACTACCTTGTATAGAGCATTAGAAAAGTTAAGAAAAAGATTAAATAAGGAGGATATCCTATGAAAAATAAAATAAAACAAGAACTTGAAAATATTGAAATACCCAAAGAGTTCGAACTGATGAGTCAAAAAGGAATTAACAAAGCCTATAGTGAAATGAATAACAATAGAAAAAAATCAAAATGGTTAATTGGGTTTATTGCAAGTGCTGCAATTCTATTGCTTAGTATTGGATCATTGTCAACACCCGTTGTAAAGGCATCCATTCAAAACGCTCTAAATGTAATACTGGCTGATAAATTTCAAAAAATGGAATTTGGAAGCGAAATACCACCCGAAGAAGTACTAGTAAGTGTTGAAGAAAACAGCAATGGAGAACTAATCACAACATATATTTCTGGTAGTCAAGAACGAACTGAAAATGAAAACGGGGATTTTTCAGTATCGGATGGTAAAACTATCGCTTCATACACAAAAAATGATAATAAATTTTTAATTGAAGCAAATGATAATCCTGGACCACCTATTGAATCAAAGATATTTTCTGAATTTGAAAAAGAAAAAATTCAGTCGTTAGGGACGAAAAAAATATTAGATAGAGATGCAGAAGTCTACAAAATAACAATTTCAAATGAAGAAACACTTGAGCTTTGGTTTGATAAAACTACTGATGTTTTAGTAAGAGAGGTACAGATTATTAAGGGTAAAACTTACGAAGAAGGTAAACTAATTTCAGTTAAAACAATAGATAAGAAGTCTAATTTGGACCTGTTTAAAATCGAAGCGCCTAAAGAGGCAAATATATTTGATCATACAAAAAAGTAAGCTAGGAATTAATTATCTTAGGGTCATAACGCTTTAGTGTATGAAAATAAAAGGAGCGTACATATTTAATATGTATAATATGTTAACGGGTTCCGTTTTGGAGGAGAAAGCGATAAATAACAATGCGTTACTTCAATACAAGGAGCTGATTAGCAGCTCCTTTTCTTAATGAACTAAAGGGGCAGGTTAGTTCAATAAGATAAGGAAAATTTTTCTTGAGGTATAAAGGATGATTTTTGGTAAGATGTCTTTATGGAGAAGTGATATGACAATGAAAATATTAAAAAACAGAATAAAGCCCTTGTTTATTCCAGCGTTACTCTTATGGATAACAGCAGGAATTATCCACTTTGTTTCGACCTTGTATTACGGTGTTTACAATGATTATCGGTCAATGGCTTATATCCTCATAATCATTGGGCTGTTTTTAATATTAATTGAACGGTATTTACTAGAAAAGGCAACAAAAAAGGAACTAATTGGGCTAGGTTTGACATTTTCACTAAGCATTTTATCTCTATTGTGGGTTATATATTTTTTGTGATCGAACAAACGGATGCTTTACTTCAATAAGGGAGGTTGCTGAAGCAACCTTTTTGTTATGCAACTAAAGGGGCAGAAACATAATAAAAACATTAAAAGCTAATTTCTATTACTTGAATTTTGGGTGGTTCTAATGACAAAAAGATTTAAAACTATTTTAATGACGCTAATCATAATATTATTTGTATTTATGGCTGGTAAATATCTTTTGGACTTTTTATTTGAGGATATGTGTGGAAATGATATTAAACAAAAAATCCCTTCTCCCAGTGGTGGGAATTTGGCTTACATTTTCGAAAGAAGTTGTGGTGCGACAACGGGATTTTCACCCCAATTATCGATTTTAAATCAAGATGATGATTTTTAAAATGAATCAGGAAATACATTTAGGTCAGATAAAGATTTTTCATTTGAATGGCTTAATGAAAAGAACCTAAAAGTTATCTATGATAAATCTTCTGAAACTTACGAAATGGATAAAAAGGTGAATGGGATTAATATTGAATATGTAGGTAAATAAAAGCCTGTTATATTCTTTTAAGTTATTAAGCTAACGGGTGCTTTACTTCATTATCAGGAGCTGATCAGCAGCTCCTTTTCTTTTGCAACTATAGGGGCAGTTTAGTTAAATAAGGATTTACTTTTTTGTGGGTTAATTTGGCAACAAATGAATTGAAACATCATTGGTTCGGGAAACGTATATGAAAGCAAGTGAAAATTTATAGTTGAAACAAGAATTATAAGAGATTCCATTCAATTGTTATCGGAAGTGAAAAAATGTTTACTTATTATTTTATGCCCATACTTGGAACTTTGTTAGTAATAGTCGCATTATTTGCTTTTGTTGCTATGTATCATGATAAAGCCTATCCATTATTAAAAGTAGGTAAAAGCTTTGGAATTTTTTTAATGGGTGTATTAATTTTAGCGATTACTGTCCCAAGCCTAAAATATGTTGTGCTAAAGGTATATGATGTCGTCAACGGGAAATGTGTTATCGAAATAGATTCAGCAGGTCGTTCTTCTGTAGCTGACTTTAAAATGTTCGATACAGGTGAAATGTTTACTTTCAATGATATTCCTGCACTTGATGCTTATGGAAGTTCAGTCCCTTATCATTGTGAGGTGACAGTTACAAAAGATCATATGTTTGAAATTGGTTATAAAATATATGATGCCAAAACACGAAAGTTAATATTAACAAGTGAATAGAATGTTCTTCAACTAACGGGTGCGTTAGCTGAAAATCGGAGCTGTCTTTAAGGCAGCTTTTTCTTATGGCACTAAAGGGGCAGGTTAGTTTAATTAACTGACATTATAAAAGGGATGAAATAAAATATAAAAAATTAAACTTCGAAACTTTCTGTATGTATATTCCGTAAGTATTGTAAAAAGGAGGAAGAAAGATGAAAAAAAATGTTGGGATTTTTATCGTTGTACTCATTTCAATAGGAATGGCTGATTTAATTCAGGGAATTATTCTAACATTAATATATACACCAGATCCTTACTCAACAAGTGGTCAAGAAATGGAAATCTTCCTACAATACATTATTTCAGCTATAACGGTAACCTTAGCTCTTTGGAGTGTTCACAAGGTAAAGCTTTTATTAAAACTCTAAATCACCAAGGTTTTAATAATAGAAAACGTAAATTGAAAAGACAGAACTTAATCACTAACGTGTGCTTTACTTCAATAAGGAAGGATGCCGCAGCAACCCTGTTATTGAAGTAAATCCCCTTTAGTTGCATAGGAAAAAGCTACAACAATGAAAGCTATGATCTTCAAAAATAAACCACTTAATTGAAATCTACAGAACCGTCTATTCATATCAAAATAAATTATTATTTTAATCGGTGATTTTTAACTGTTATGTTACTAATCAGTATTATGTAAAATAGGAAAGCTAAATATATTGTGTTTAATGATGTCGGTTTAAGTAGTTTAATGTAGATTGAAATATAGAATAAATATGAACCCTATTTGTTTCAAAAAAGTTCACTCTATATTTTAAGTTAGAGACTACCTTCGTTAATTATTAATTACTATAATTTATCTTATTTTTCTTGAGTTATTATATTATTATTTATCACTTAATATTTTTATTGTATGTTTAAACGTGGTTTTAAAGAAATAGAAGAGGGAAGATATGTAATGTTAATATCAGGCAATAATTTCAGGTAAATCCTATCGGGAGATTGGAACATCTAAAATCAGGAGAGTGAACATGTCAAATTCTTTATTTATCGAAAAAGGCTTAGATAAGGAATGGGCAGAATTGATATTATATGCCCGAGAGTTAGGTATATCTATTGATGAAATTAGAGAATTCTTAAATCGATCGCAATCTTCGGGACCTGAATAAGGTCTTTTTTATTTCATCCCTCTAACTTATTGCAAAATTTGTGTCAACTCTACATTTATCTTATAGAACTAACGGGGCAGTTTAGTTCAACAAGAAATATAGAATGATTAAGATAAAAATGTGTCAATAAAAGGAGGAACGATAAATTAATAACATACCTCGATTCATATTAACGTCATAAGTGAGCCACCAATAGCTCCGGTTATTACTATAACCCAAGGCGGCAATTTCCAGTACACAAGCATACTGAATAAGATCGCAGCAAAAGCAAAGTCTATAGGTGCTAAGATGGAGCTGGTCCAAATGGGATTATAAAATGCCGCAATCAAGATGCCTACAACTGCTGCATTTACTCCCATTAATGCCCCTTTTACTTTAGAATTACGGCGTAATATGTCCCAAAATGGCAATGTCCCTAAAATAAGAAGAAATGCAGGTAAGAAAATAGCAATTGTTGCTAATAAGCCACCTTGCCATCCATTTATCACGGCACCTATATATGCTGCAAACGTAAATAATGGTCCTGGTACAGCTTGTGTTGCACCATATCCAGCAAGAAATGTCTCTTTGTCTAGCCATCCAGTAGGGACAAATTCACGTTCAAGCAAAGGCAAGACTACGTGTCCACCACCAAACACTAAAGAACCAGACCGATAAAAGCTATCAAACAGAGCAATCCAATTTGATGAAGTAACTTCCCGTAAAATTGGAAGTTAGAAAACCAATCAATGCGGCCAGTATAATAATACCTACTTGCACATAGGCAGTCTGCCACATCAAGGTCCCAACCAAGGCTATTAATGCAATTGTTTTTCTCTTTATATCTGGAGTTAAATTTTTTGACATCCCCAAAATGGCGTGTGCAACTATGGCTACGGCTACTATTTTTAATCCGTGTATCCAGCCTGCATTTGAAACATCCATTCCTTGGAGAAATAATGCTAATATTACTAAGGCTATCACCGAAGGCATTGTAAAACCAAGGAAAGCTAAAATTCCACCGATGAAACCTCCCCGCATAACTCCTATTCCAATTCCAACCTGACTGCTAGCTGGACCAGGCAAGAATTGACACAAAGCAACTAAATCAGCATAGCTTTTTTCATCCACCCATTTTCTTCGTCTAACATACTCATTATGAAAGTAACCTAAATGTGCTATTGGTCCACCAAACGATGTTAAACCAAGCCTTGTTGAAACAAATAGTATTTCAATTAGCGACTTAAAACTTCTATTCGTTTTGTTTTGATCCACTACATTATTCCTCCTATTCTTTAATTTCTTTGAAAAGTTCATAAACTTTCTTTCTAACTTCCATATCCTAGTCCAATATCGATTATCTATATTGAAGTATAATATTTAGAAATGTTTAATTTTAAATTCTAACAATGAATTTACACACTCTTAATATTTGATCATTTAAAAAATAAGTCTTACGTGAGTTAGCAGACGATGTAGATGATCGGTTGGAATCATTTGAACGGAAAAATGGCGTAAGAGGACCTTGGCGAAAAGAGGAAGTCATTTTTGTTTGTGTAAATTTACGTCAAGATTCAGAACGTTTAATACGAAGGGGATTTCGAATAGCTTATCGTTTGAAGGCTCAATGGTTTGTTGTTTATGTAAAAGACCATCAAAACTTGTCTAATGAAGAGGAAGTCATATTGAAAAGAGTCATGGTTCTAACGGAACGATTAGGAGGTATATTTGAAATATATTATGCTACACATCGGCGTTTAGTAGTAAAAGAAATAACGGGACAATTAAAACATAAAAAAGCAACACAAGTAATTATAGGACATTCAGCTAGGTCGAGGTGGCAAGAAATAAAAGAAGGCTCCATAGTTGAACGTCTTCTTCGCGAGACGAGGTATTTAGATGTACTAGTGGTAGCTGATTGAGGAGAAATGAATGTTGTTTAAGAAAGCTATATCGCCCGTTCGTAAAAGTACACTTTTACGAACGTTTTTTATAGAATAAGAGCAAAAAATAAGAATGGAGTAAAAAAATGGATGTTCGAATGATCGAAGGCTAACAAATTTAAGATAAAAGTAGTATAAACAATAATGACTAATGTTATAATAGTAATAACAATTATAACTTTTTGAAGGAGGAAAGATTAATGGCTATTAGGAAATTAACCAAAGTTGGCAATAGCTTGGGTATTACGTTTCCAGTTGAAATGTTAAAAACGGCTAATTTAGCTTTTGGAGACGAATTAGAGGTTGAGTTTAAGGGTGAAGAAATCATTTTAAGGAAAAATAAAAATGTAAAATTACCTAAAGGTGTAGATGCAGAATTTATGGAAATGTTATCAGAAGTTATTAAAGAACATGACGAAGCATTCAAAGGATTGGTGGATAGATAATATGACATTGGATATTATCTATCTTTCCACGAATCAAATTATTGCTATCAATGCCATTCAAATAAAAGTTTATTCTCCTACTGAACAAATCGGAGTAAAAGATCCTGGTCTCCTTGATTCTGCTGTGAACAGACCCAGACAAACTGTTTTCGAGAATGATGCTTACCCATCTATTCATGAAAAGGCTGCAGCATTATTCGAATCCATTTCAAAAAATCATGCATTCCACAGCGCAAACAAGAGGACAGCACTCGCTTCCCTTATTATGTTTCTTAAGATTAATCATTATCAATGGATAATGGGAATAGAAGAAGAACAGGATTTTGTTGTAGATGTAGTCAACCATAAGTATGATTTTAAAGCTATCGCAAGAATCATTCAAGAGAACATAAAGGCTTTATAAAAGGGTTCGAGATTCATTGAGCCTTACGAAGGTTGTTTTTTTCTAACATTGTTAAAGATGGAAATATGCATTAAATTCATGCTGGGCATTGGAATACAATAAGTGATTATTCTAAAAAAGGAGGAACAAGTCATCTGGATGACTTGTTCCTCCTTTTGATTCTTTATAAAAGAAATACCTAATTTAGATTTAACAACTTTAGACATTATCTCTTTTGGTCATAGAAAGTTATATAACGCGTTATACACTTTTCCTAATATTTTTTAATATTATTAAACCTGGAAGTCTGTATAAACGTTTGAATAAACTACTTGCAAGGTGTAGTAGAAATATCTTTTATTTAAATGGATCCTTTTAAGTCAATTGGAGTCCTAAATTCAGCAAAAACTTCTCTAAATATGACGAGTTTCTTCTATTATATATACTCCCCAAACACATCTGATTTCCACAAATGAATCGCATGTCGTTCTTTTTCAAAAACCTTCTCCAAATAAATCTCTGTAGTGGAGAGCTGCTCATGGCCCAGACTCTTCATAATCTGATAGACATCCACTCCATTTAAGTGAGAAATGATGGCAAAAGCATGCCTGAAGGTATGAGGACCAATGGAAGAGGAACGAAACTTCAAAAAAGGCAATCCACTCTCCTTAATGGCTTTTGTGATGTATTGAGACAAATAGGAGGGAGAGTAGGCACGGCCGGTATTGGTCGTAAAGAGCGGGTCGTCTCCTTCTGCTGCGTCTATATCGTCGATTCCTCTAGCTGAACGGAACATGCGAATACTATTCATTCCTTTTTCTTTCAATGGGATTTGCCTTTTTTTATTTCCTTTACCTAGGACCTCTAAAAAATACGAGCTGGTAATGGAATCATATTGAAGATCCTTGACTCGGAGTCTTGTAAACTCTTCATTACGCATGCCTGTCATGGTTAGAATATGAATAATCGAAAAAATGATGGGGTGGTTGATTTCCCTGAAGTAATCAAGTAGCTGAATGACTTCCTTCGGTCCCAAATCACGGTTCGGCCGATCATCCTTTCGGATATTGACCTTAAAGAAACCTTCATGAATGGGCTCCGTGATATATCTTGATTCGAACAGGAATTTCAAAAAAGTCTTAATGATGGTTGTCTTTCTGGATAATGTGGCAACGGAATACGCTCCTTTTTTTAAGACATAGGGGCTTTTTTCTGATAACCATTCCTGATACCTTCGAATGTGGCGGGGAGATAGAGATTTAAAGAGGGAACCGTCCACAACTTTTTTAAAGTCTACATGGATTTCCGCTGAATAAGTAAGTAATTGTTCAATAAATTGAATTAGTTCTCGCTCATAGGCATGTACGGTGCGGCTAGACTTATCATGTTCCCGATTTAAATGTTCTCGTCGTTGAAGAAACCACTGTAACATGTCTATATCGCTAAAATCTGAAAAAGGATGATGTCCATTCTTTTCTGTCGTATCTAATCGTTGCTGTAACGTATGGATCGAAATGTCTGAAAGTCGCTTTTTCCATGCACGGCTCTGAATCTCTTTCGTTTTTCCGATCAGTTCATGCATACCTGTGTCCCTCACTTTTATAAATCAACTATTTATAAGATAAAGTCTATATTTAATACATCCCATTTAATGAATCCTACTTACATTATAACAAATGAGAAGAGATAATTAATTATGAAAGACCTAAATAAATTCTATCTTTATTTAGGTCTATAATAATTAGTATATAATTAGATTAAATAATTATAATAATATTATAGGATTAAAACATTAAATATATAATGATTATATAAGAGGGATTTATAATTATACTTATTTAAATCAAAACTATATATTATAATTGATATACGAATAAATAATTAATCCTGAGATATATAGACATATAGCAATAAAAGATAAAGGGTGAATAGACAAATAATGAATAAACTAAACCATGAAAGAAACACACAAACTACATCCTATGAAATGGGGGAAACGGTTTATGTTCTCCCAACGTGTACGGAAGAAGAAGACCCAGAGAGCTTTTACTACTTTAAACAATTTGAAAAAAAAGAAGGCGTGATTTTGGAAGTGATCGAACACCCACGTCTCCAATATCGTGTAAAATTTGGCCAGGCGGAGGCAGTCTTGTATCATGAGGAATTGACAAATGGGAATCAACGGGATGTTCCCATAACAGGTACGGATCATCAAGAAGGATGGGAGGAGGATAAAGTGGAATGGTATACACAAAAAGAAGTAGCTGATTTACTCGGAGTATCCAAGGCAACGGTCTATCATTATGGAAAACAGAAGAAAATCATTAAAATTCTGGACCCACATCGATTACATAAAGAGGCACGTTATGAAAAAGCGGAAGTGGATCGATTAGTGTATGAAAGGAAATCTTTCCCTACAGGTATGAGTCCCAATGAGATTGCAAAGAAATTGGGATTATCAGTACAAAGTGTTTATAAGTATATACAAGATGGTTCAATAAATGCTGAGGCTGTCCCTTATGGGGATGAAAGAATCACGTATGTAATTTCGGAAACTGCCTATCAGGAAGCAGAAAAATCGCTCAAACCATCTGAAACACAACGACCAAAAAAATATGAATATTATGATTCGAAAAATGACATTGCTTTGTATCAAAGATTTCATTCGACTAGAATACCAGAGGCACGTGTGGTTCGTAATGAAGATAATGTATTTGGTTTTTACCTACCCAATATCCAAAAGTGGTTGACGTATGAAGAAGGGATGAAAAATTATACCTTAAAGTCCTCATACTCGATTCACCAACCTCCTTTGGATTATAAAGGTTATGTGGAGCTTCAGGTACCGAAAAACGAAGTAGTATTTTATCCCTTCATTGATTATCTATATGAAATTTGGGGAGTGGAAAACATTCGACTTAGGGAACAAAATGACACAGTTTTACTCTATGTCAGGGCAGGGGAAAAGCCGTTAAAATCTAAGGTGTTTGGTATTGCTGATATCTTACCGTATTTAATCAATGGAGAAATGCATCATGAAGAAGATACTTTGATATTACGTAGTCCAAATAGAAAAACTAGTTTTGAATTACCTATCGAATTGTTAGGAAAAATTTCAGATTTAGCTGAACAAGAAGGGTTAAGTATCAGTAAATGGGTTGAGAAAAAATTATTGTCGATTATAAAATAAATATAAGATTTTTTGGTTCTGGTGCAAAAACCTCATTAATAGTAATTAATCTCTACATCAGAAATACTATTACTATTTATCTTAATTAAGGTACGTGATAGATCAAAATTTGTTCAAGTGGAAACATTATATATCAGCCTGATATGATTTTGTTAACAGCTATATGATATCTGCGGTACAACTTGAGTTTTCGTAATTAATTTAGTGGAGAAGATGGAAGAACACGGCTTATGGATGTCTCCTCACAAAACGGTTATGCGTTGAGTTTATCATCAATATGTACCGGAATTAGATGAATGGGTACGGCGTCATCTTAAGCCAACAAATGACTCCGGGAGAGGCGATGAAACGTATATCAAAGTAAAAGGTTAATGGATGTATCTGTATTATGCAGTGGATTCCAAAGGACAAACTATTGATTTTTATCTCAGTAAAACAAGAAGGCTTTGCGGGTCTTTCCATGTTACTAAACCTCGTGTAATGACGATCGATAATAATCCGGCTTATCCTATAGCAATTGAAGAGTTGAAAAAAGAGAAAAGCATACCTGGTGGTTTGCTACTTAGACAACAGAAGTACTTAAATAACATAGTGGAGCAAGATCATCGCTTATTAAAGAAGTTAGTCTGTTCTATGCTAGGTAAAAACGTTTCTAACAGGTCATATTTGTACCAGAATCCCGTTAAAGGGTTCCAAGCAGGCGCAGGATGCCGTTGTAGATGTTGTCAAACATAAGTGTGTCTTTAAGCTATTTAATCTTTACCAAAGTCTGTTTTATAACATTGGAAAAGTATAAGGAAGGGGATATTCAGCAAATCTATGCTGAGCTTTGAAATACAATAAGCATTATTCTAATTTTTAAGTGAGGTTTACATTTTAAATAATTACTGGAGAAAAGCACACTGGTGTTGAAAGATACTAGGAATTGAAATTAATTAACCCTCAGTCAAAAATAAATTTATTTTCCAAACACATTTCTAAATTATTTTATAATACAGCTTCCTAGAAACACTAATTTATTTTCAATCACAAACAGTAAAATCATATTATTTTTGACGAGTTTCTTCTATATATAAAAGGTAACGGAAAGAGTCTTTTACCTTTTATAATCTTCAAGATGCCACTGACGTTATTTTTATATCGTGTCCCAGCCTGAACATACGATCGAACATTTAACATAAATACAATTGAAATTTTTAAGGTGATCACTTGAGGAACATCTTTAATTGCTAAATGAAGTACATGGAATTTGATATTTTTATAAGTAAGAGTAAAATTTGAGGATCGCTACACAACGGGTAAAGCGAGAAAAAGAATGGAAACCTTATTTACTGATATGATACGATACGTATTGAGATTTCATTTTAAATAAAGTTTTTTCAGTAAATGGAGCTTTTTATTTAGTCGGAGGTGTAATAGTGGTAACAGCAGGAGCAATTAAAAATCAGATCGACCACTTATGGAATATTTTTTATTCAAATGGTGTGAATAATCCGCTCACAGCGATTGAGCAGATTACATATTTACTATTCATTCGAGGTTTGGATGAACTTCATATCAAGAAAGAGGCATTCGTACAAGAAATGGAGCTTGTTACAGGGGAAAAAGTACCAATTGAAAAGCCGATTTTTGTAACAGAACAACAGCATAAATATCGATGGTCTTACCTTAAAGAAATATCTAATACCGTAGAAATGCATAGATTGATACGCGACGAGGTCTTTCCATTTATTAAAACACTTGGTGAGGATAAAACAAGAGACCAAAAGGAAGTTGGGTTTAGCCGCTACCTAAAAAATGCCGCACTTGCTATTCAAGAGCCGTCTGCTCTTAGTAGGATAATTCATGAAATAGACTTGCTTATTGGAGCTCTTGAAATGCTGCATACACATACAGATCGGAAAGGTTCAGCAGAAAGTATACTTCATATTGATACATTAGGTGACCTATATGAGTATCTGTTAATGAAACTTTCTACATCAGGTCGAAATGGACAATTCCGAACACCGATGCATATTCGAAATATGATGGTAGAATTGTTGCAGCCAACTCTAGAAGACCGTATTTGTGACCCTGCTGCGGGATCTTCAGGTTTTTTAATATCTGCTCTACAATATATTCTTAAGCATTACGGAGACATATTTACAAATATGGAAAGGTCTGACCTTAAGAATAGATATCAGAATGATTTATTTTATGGATTTGATAACGATGAAACTATGGTACGTATTGGTGCAATGAACATGTATCTACACGGCATTGATAATCCAAACATCTATTTTAAAAATTCGTTATCTAAGACAAATATAGAAGAAGAAAAGTATACTATGGTTATTGCGAATCCACCATTTAAAGGGACTGTTGAAGGTTCTGTCGTAGCAGAAGACTTGACAAGAATCATACCTCTTTCCAAGTCAAAGCAAGAAGGCAAAACGATTTCTCAGGCTAAAACTGAATTGTTGTTTTTACCATTGATTCTAAGGTTATTAAAAATTGGTGGCCGAGCGACAGTTATTGTGCCAGATGGGGTTTTATTTGGTAGTAGTCGGGCGCACGTAGCAGTGCGAAAGGAAATTATTGATAACCACAAACTGGAAGCAGTTATTTCAATGCCGTCGGGTGTATTTAAACCGTATGCAGGTGTATCAACGGCTATACTCATCTTTACAAAGACAACTACAGGTGGGACAAACGACGTTTGGTTTTATGATATGAAATCCGATGGATATTCGCTAGATGATAAACGAAATAAAATTAATGATAATGACATTCCTGATATCATCTCACGTTTCCACAATTTAGTCGGGGAGCAGAATCGTAAACGGTCTGAACAATCCTTTTTTATACCAGTGGAAGAAATCCATAAGAATAATTACGATTTAAGTATTAATCGTTATAAAGAAGTAAAGTACGAGGAAGTGCAATATGAACATCCAAAGGTTATTCTAACTGATATTAGAAAAATACATCAAGAAATTATCGAAAAAATGGATGCGTTGGAGGATATGCTTAAATGAAAGTGGGTCAACTTTTTGAAATAAAAAAAGGTAAGAAAGTTGAACAAATCAATAAAAAAAATGACATAAAAATAGAACGTCTTATCCAAATAGGGGACCTAAGGAATAATAAGAATATAAAATATTGTATCCCAGATACAACAGCAGTTTTCGCTAAAGAGGAGGATATTATAATAGCATGGGACGGGGCTAATGCTGGAACTATAGGCTATGGACTTAATGGTGTTATTGGAAGTACATTGGCTGTGTTGAGACCGAAACAGCCAGTATATACTCCATTTATAGGTATGTTTTTACAAACAAAATCGAGCTATTTAAGAGAGCGTAGTAGAGGTGCAACAGTACCTCACATTCAAAAGGATATTCTACTTGAAATTAATATTCCTTTTCCATCCATAGAAGAGCAGAAACGCATTGCTAAAGTTTTGGGTGAAGCGCAAACCCTAATTAACTTACAACAACAGAACATTGTTAAGTTGGACGAATTTTTGAGATCATTTTTTATTTGGAAGGCGGGACCCAAGAACAGTAGTTATGAAGCTTGGCAAATGGTTAAGGTTAAGGATCTCGTTAGTCCGGAGAAAGGAAGTATGAGAACCGGACCTTTTGGTAGTGATCTAAAACACTCCGAATTTATAGAAGAACCTGAAGTAGCAGTACTAGGAATAGATAATGCTGTGAATAATGTCTTTGAATGGGGACAACGAAGGTATATTACACATAAAAAATATGAAAAGTTAAAGAGATATACTGTCAAACCCGGAGATGTTATAATTACAATTATGGGAACAACTGGGCGTAGTGCAGTTGTTCCCAAAGATATACAGTTAGCTATCACTACTAAGCATTTAGCAACTATAACTGTTGATAATAAAAAGTTAGTTCCAGAGTATCTATCCTACTCTATTCATTCTCATCCTAATCTATTAACTCAAATCAAGCAAGCGAACAAAGGAGCGATAATGGATGGATTGAATTTAAAAATAATTAAAGAGCTAGAACTAAGACTACCTCCTCTTGAGGTCCAGAAAGATTTCTTAAGAGTATATCTAGAAGTTAATAAGCAGAAAGAAAAAATGAACTGTATATATCAGTTATTAAATAACAATTATCAATCATTGTTAAAAAGAGGATTTAATGGTGAATTAAATATAAAAGATACTTTTAATAACTGATAAATATACCCTTACAAAACATTCCTAAGTCTTGTAAGGGTATATTTTATAATAATGAGGAGGAGAAAAGATGGGGTATAATGTGGACTTTCTAAAATCGAAATTTCCTATACTATATGAAGTAGCGATTGAAGCTGAGAAACATGTATATTCTGCGCCGCATACGTCTATATTCTATAGTCGTTACACTATGGAGTTGGCCATACGTTGGCTGTATGCTAATGATAAATCATTAAGAATGCCATTACAAGTTACACTCAATGAACTACTGATGGAACAAACATTTCAGCAAAATTTGAATTCTGGTATGTTGTTTACACTGGATTATATATGTCGGGTAGGTAATAAGGTACTACATAGCAGTGAGAGATATCGAATAAAGAAGGCTTATAAGGTATTTTCGTATTTATACGATTTTCTTAGTTGGATTTATACATATTACAGTGAAGCACCTTTTGGAGACCTTAAATTAGATGAAATACTTCTTCAACAACATGCCAATACTTTTACTAAGGAAAAGACACAAAAAGAACTAAAAGAACTGGAGAAGGATTTACAGCAGAAACAAGCGGCAATAAAAGAGTTACAACGAGAAGATGAAGAATTATGTCCAAGAATTGAGGAAATTAAAACACTTAATAAGGAACGTGCTAATAATATTACATTGTATACAGAAGCAGAAACGCGGAGGGTCATAATTAACGAAATGCTTGAAGAAGCAGGCTGGAGTAAGGATTTTGAAAATGTAACATCGGAATATAGAATAGAAGGACTACCTACTCGCTCTAACTGGGGGTATGCGGACGACATATTATGGGGAGATGATAAAAAACCTCTTGCCGTTGTTGAGTCAAAAAAAACTTCTAGATCGGCAAAAGAGGGTTGGTCACAGGCACGATACTATGCTGATGCATTAGAAGTAAAATTTGGCCAACGTCCAATAGTCTTTCTTACAAATGGATTAGAGATATATATTGCAGAAAATAAAGAGAGTTATTTTCGTAAAGTACATGGCTTTTATACAGCGGAACAATGCATCCGTATCATTCAACGTCGCACTAAGAAATTACAACTGAGCGACCAGCCCTTAAACAATGATATTGCAGATCGCTATTACCAAGTAGAAGCAATACGGCGCGCCACGGAAGCATTTGAAAGTGGAAAGCGACATGCATTGATTGTAATGGCAACTGGTACAGGTAAAACAAGAACAGTTATATCACTTGTGGATATAATAACTCGTTCTGAATGGGCTAATAAAATTTTGTTTCTTGCAGATCGTCGGGAGTTGGTTAATCAGGCCGCTACAGCTTTTGCCGAGTATTTGCCAACACAGCCTATTACAAATATGCTGAACGATAAATACGATACTTCTGCCAATATATATATATCTACATATAAAACCATGATAAATGCTTTGGAACAGCGGTTGCCTAATGGACAAAAGCGCTTTACCGTAGGTTCTTTTGACTTGATTATCATCGATGAAGCCCATCGATCTGTATACCAAAAATATGGTATGTTATTTGAATACTTCGATTCTTATATTGTTGGATTGACAGCGACGCCAAAAGCTGATCTTGATAAAAATACATATCGCATTTTTAAACTAGAGGATAATATACCAACCTATGCTTATGAATATGAACGAGGAGTAGAAGAAAAATTTCTGGTACCAGCTGTTCCTATTAAAGTAAAAACAAAATATATGCGTGATGGTATTAAATATAGTGAATTGTCAGAAGAAGAAAAGTTGCGATATGAAGAGGAATTTACAGATCCATTAACAGAAGTAATGCCAGAAGTAATAGAATCAAATGCTCTCAATAGATGGTTGTTTAATGAGCCGACGGCAGATGCAATTTGGAAAGTGATTATGGAGCAGGGGCTTAAAGTTAACGGAGGTGACAGGATAGGGAAAACAATTGTATTTGCCAAAAATCACAGACATGCTGAGTTTCTAGTAGATCGTTTTTATAAATTATATCCACATATGTCACCCGAATTTACACAAATTATCGATAATTATGTACGTCATGCGGAAGGGACTTTGCAATATTTCAAACACCCTGAAAAGTTTCCAATAATCGCTGTTTCTGTTGATATGTTAGATACCGGGATTGATATCTGCGAAATTCTAAATCTATTGATAATAAAACCGGTATATTCAAAAGCGAAATTTTGGCAGATGATTGGAAGAGGCACACGATTATGTGGGAACTTGTTTGGACCAAATAAAGATAAAGAGGAATTTTATGTATTTGACTTCTGTGGCAATATTGAATTCTTTGAAGCATTTCCAGAGGGGAAAGAGTCACAAATACAGATATCAGTAAGTCAAAAGATAGCAGAGTCAAAAACAAGGCTAATTCTTACTCTAGGAAAAGATTCTTTACGAAATGATGAATTGTTGCAAGAACAACGACAAACTATGATTGAAGAGATGGTCAAGGCAGTTAAAGCCCTTGATAAAAATCATTTTACAGTACGCCCGGTTCGTCAATATGTAGAGAAGTATGAGAATCAAGAGATTTGGGAATCACTTTTGAACAGTGAAGCACGTGAGGTAATTAACCATATAACGCCACTGCTTATTCTGGACGATGAAGAGGCAATTAAGCGGTTTGACAATTTAATATATGATATGGAGCTAACTTTTGTAGAAAATAACAAAATTAATATTCAACAAATGTCTCGTCTTCGTGAAATTGGAAAACATCTAGAAAAAAAGCGTACAATCGATGAAGTGAAAAATAATATTGAACTAATTCGTCAAATCCAAAAAGTAGATTTTTATGAAGGACTCACGGTTCCGGCTTTGGAAAAAGTGCGTAAACATCTTCGTAACTGCATTGTATATATGGACAGGGCTACACGTAAACCTTTATATACAGATTTCCACGACAGTATCATAGAGCATGAGGCAACGGTGTTACCGGTACAATCTAGCTATCAGGAATATCGTAAGTATATTAAATCTTATGTTAAGCAACATGAATCACACGTGGCAATTCAAAAAATTCGAACAAATAAACAGCTTACCCGACAAGACTTAGAAGAACTTGAAAAAATGATATTCCAGGAGCGTCCGGGCACAAAGTTGGAATTTCAACAACATTTTGGTACTGAAAAGTCACTAATAGGGTTAATCCGCGAACTGTTAGGAATGGACGTAAAAGCAGCAAAAGAGGCATTTGCAGAATTTTTAGAGGATAAGACATTAAGCGCAAATCAAATTGACTTTATTAATGTTATTATAGATTTCTTTGTACAAAATGGTCGTTTAGATGTAAAAATGTTGTTTCAAGAGAGACCATTCACAAACTATCATCAGTTGGGTGTGATGGGGTTGTTTCCGATTCAGGAAAAACGACAACGATTGTTACGTGCAGTTCATGCCGTCAATCAGATAGCGCAAGTATAGCTACTCCTATCAAACGAATAAATAGTTTTAAATACAAAGAAGAATATGCAAAAAGGAAGTAACAATTTCAAAGAGATTAGAATAGATGATGAGTTGACTTACTTCATAACACTTTTTTTAATATCAATTAAAGTTTAATATTTATAAAGTACATTTCAAAGTTTTATTACTACTAGTGTATAAGTGAGGAACATGAAATACCTTTAAGGAAGTGAGAGTCTTGAAAAAGAAGCTAATAATGAATTTTAATAATATAAGGGTAACCTTGAAGTGATGAATAGTGACTTTCGTATGCCGCAAGTAACCATCGTTCCTTTAAGCGACTTGGTTAAAATTAAAAAAGGAAAAAAAGTAACTCCTATGACGGAAAGTACAGAAGAAATAGTTTATCCTATTCTGAAGATCGATAATTTACGTGGAGAAGTGCCTAAAGAGTTTGGGTTTAACGAAAAAGGCGTTCTATGTTCACCTCATGATATATTAATTGTATGGGATGGTACGAATGCAGGCCAAGTAGGCACCAACCTTCAAGGGTATGTAGGATCAACTATTGCAAAAATGGAAATTATGAACTCAAAGAAGGTTCACTATATGTATCTCTACCATTTCTTGAAATTAAAGTTTGGTTACCTAAATCAGCATGCAGAAGGAGCTACGATCAAGCATCTAAATAAATCACGTCTATTAAACTTGGTACTTCCATTACCCCCTTGGGAATTTCAAGTTAAATTTGTCAAAATTCTAGAAAAAACAAGTGAAGTTGTTAAGAAAGAGAAAAGTAAGTTAGATTTGATAGGTCAACTTGTCCAAGCAGTTTTCCAAGAGAAGGTAGGACCTCTGGGAGATGGATATGAGAAGTGGTCTAAGGTTTCTATTGATAAGCTAGCTTCCAATATTAGATCGGGACCTTTTGGAAGTCAGCTCCTTCATTCGGAATTCACTGAAAATGGAGATGTCTTAGTACTAGGAATAGATAACGCTGTTAAGAGACAATTTGTTTGGAGTAAGAATGAACGTTACATTACTAGGGAAAAATACAAAAAATTATGCCGATATTCAGCTTATCCAGAAGATGTACTTGTAACTATTATGGGAACTATAGGGCGAGCAGCAGTTGTTCCTAATGATATCCCAAATGCTATTACCACTAAACATCTAGCAACGCTAACATTAAAAAAAGACTTAGTACACTGTGACTTTATTGCAAGTGCATTTAATTACCATAGCGAAGTGATTAGGCAAATGAATCAACTAAATCGTGGTGCAATTATGAAGGGGTTAAGTATCGGTACAATTCGTCAAATTCAAATTTCTGTCCCCCCAATGAAGGTTCAAATGGAATTTTCACGTATGGTAAGACAAATTCGAGAAATAGAAAAAAAAGTGCAAAGTAATTTTCAAGTAACTGAACAGCTTTATAATACTTTAGCTCATAATGTGTATAAAGTTCCAACTAAATAAGGAGGAGAAGTATTTATTGAACACTACAAAACTAAAAGGAGTCATTGATTCATTAGTTGATGTATTTTGGGCAGGTGGAATTAATAACTCTTATACAATAATAGAAGAGATTTCACAACTGTGTATTTTTCGTTTGATAGCTGAAAAAAGTAGCTCCAAGGGAAAAATTCATCAGGACTCTTCCTTGGATTTAACTGCTCGAGATCTGTGGTATTACTTAAAAGAATTTATAAAAGTGAATAGTCTAGATAAAGACCCAGTTGAAAATGAAAAGCGATTCAAAGAATTGCTGTTAGTGCTAAATCATGCCATCGGAAGCTTAAAAAGCATATATCCTGTTTTCCGGGTTGAGTATATGAAAGATATTTCATTTACTGTAACTAACCCTAGGGTTATAGTAAAGGCACATAAAATTGTTGACGATTTTTTTGAAGAATACGAATTGAATTTAATGGGAGATCTATATGAGGAATTATTAAAAACAATTACGACAATCGGGCAATGGGGACAATATGTTACCCCTAAACATGTCATTCAACCCATTGTCGAGATGTTAGCACCTAGGTCACAGGAAACCATATTTGACCCCGCATGTGGAAGTGGCGGTTTTTTGCTAGGGACATACGATTATTTGGTAGAAAAAGAAGGTAGCGTTAACACAAATATATATGGAACAGATTTTGATCCTACCATGGCACGGCTAGCTGTATATAACTTAATTTTTCATGATATAAATAATTTTTCTATTACCCATGCTGATAGCTTAGCAGAGGGAACAGTTACAAAAAATTATGATGTAATTATGGTAAACCCACCATTTTCTATTCGATATACGGATTATTTAACAACTCTTATTGGAGGTACTTCGGTTCGTACGACAGATCAATTATTTATAGAACTGTCTATTGCTCTCTTAAAGGAACTAGGGAGAGCGGCAATTATTGTACCGGAAGGTATTTTATTTGGAAACAAAAGTGAATTTCGGCGTAGGCTTATTAGGAGTTACAGGATTGAAGGTATTGTTTCGTTACCTCAAGGCATTTTTAAACCTTTCACTCTTGTCAAGACTTCAATCTTATTTTTGTCAAAATTGCAGAATATGAGCGATGAATTAGCTACACCATACGTATGGTTCTATGAGATTTCACAAGAAAGCTCAACAGCTACTGGAGAAGGCTCGTTCACAGATTTGCTATTGCGTTGGAAAAATCGTCAGAAAGATTGGAAAAAGTGGCAACAACTAAGTGAGCAAGGAGCTAATGAACTACAAGCAAGTTTTCATCCTCCAAAACAGTGGCAATTCAAAAATTTCTTTTTTGTTCATTACGATGAATTAGAAAACAATAACTTTAACATGTCCATGACCCATTACAAGAAGGTAGAGGAAGAAATTGTTGCTCATGTCACTCCTAAAGAATTAATTTTGAAAATTCAAGAACTTGACCAAGAAATACGAAGTAATTTGCAGGAATTGACTGGATTGTTAGACGATTCAAAGTGGCAAGAAATTAATGAAGATAAAGATGAACATCAACAAGAGCAGCTGAAACAGGCAGAAGAAGAAAAAACATCCGTATCAGAACCAGATAACTTTGATGAAATAGATATCTATGAAGGGCCATTAGAAATCCCTCAACAATTCTGTAAGTTGTTCGAAAAGTTCTCTTTACCACAACAAAAGTTACTGGAGACTTTCTATTATGAAAACCGGCCTTTAGCAGGTCATGAGGCAACAAAATTAATTCAAGATGAACTAAAGGGCCATGATTATCCAAAAAAGTTTAGTGTTCAGGAAGGGAAGAATTCAATTACGTTGTTTGAAGCATTTGGTATGTTGGAGCGTGAACAAACTGAAATGATGGAGTTTCCAAAGCTGACAGAGCAGGAGGGCACAAAGAATATCCTAAATTTCGAGGTTAAAACAACGATTGAGCGATGGCAAGTACCAGAGGATTTCAAGCGAAAAGGTAGGTGAAAAGAAATGAGGCTTAAATATGTTGAAATTGAACATTATAAGCATTTAGATAATTTTAAACTTAATTTCCGTCCATTAGACGAAAAAATTAATCCTGCGGCATATCGTTTTTTTATTGGGAAAAATGGTTCAGGAAAATCTGCAGCTATTGAAGCAATTAGTTTGATTTTTACTCGAATTTTGCAGGACGAGACACCGGGATTCCGTTTTAAAATAGTCTATATGATAGAGGTTGACGATATTATGACCGAAGTAACGGTTTGTAATAATGAAGACTTAGACAATGGAGACTGCGACTCACTATTGCTAGGACAAGTAAACGATCACCAAAAAGATATAGATTTCCAGTCAAAATTAATGATTACTATTAAAACACAGGAACATGGTGAACAACGCCTTTCTTTAAGAGATAAGCCATTTAGTCAACGTCGACAGTATCACCCAAAAAGAATTATTGCACAAGCATCTGGTCCTACGACGATTTTAGAAGATGTACTCATTCAATCTGCGGAGATGTCTTTAAAAAGTGATCTTTATGATGTGCGAGAGGGTTCAAAAACAAATAGGGACTATAATGAGCGAGCAAATGAGATTTCGTTGCTAGAAGGAAAGCTTAAATTAATAAGAGACGAGTCTCCTTTTCTATTTATTGATAGTGAAAATGCTATTTTTGTAATGATTGCATTGTGTGCTTGTTCACCGTTTTCTGATTCAATAGAAAAATACTGCGATTTGAGAGATAAACTTTTTAGCGTTGTAGGTAATATAAAGCCTATTTCCTTTTCATTAGTGGTTGAAGAAACGGCTCTTGATGAGTTGAAGAAACGGCCAGAAAATTTAACTTCTCCGGAACGCTTCTTTCTAAGCTTAATGGATTCAGAGGCAGATTTTTCCGACCTGGTCACTAGAAGGAAAAGTTCAATTCAGAAATGGGAAGAACTTGAGGAAGGAAACGAGAAACACGAGCTCGTAGCAATGTTCTATATCGAAATGATGGCTAGCTCTCAAGGTTTTTCATATCATGCGCCGAAGTTAGATAAGACTTATGATCCTATTATTTTATTAACTACATTGTTGCACGCCCGTAGAGAAGGATTCCTCTTATCTGCCCATTTGGCTTTTCAGTTGAACGAAGAAGAGGACTTATTGACAAATGGCTCACTTAGTGACGGCGAGTATATGTGGTTAGCTAGATTAGGCCTTGCTTTATTATCAAGATATGAGCGTGATTCATTATTTCTTTTTGATGAACCAGATGTTTATTTAAATGAGAACTGGAACATTGATTTTGTTCGACTCCTTTTCGAATTTACATATGAAACAGCTAATAATTCACAAGAGTTTATTATTGCTACCCATTCAACATTGGTACTTACGGATGTAGAACCAAATCAACTGTATCATTTTGTAGTAGATAAGGAAGGTCATCCACGTATTAAAGCTAATACAATTTCACCTTTTGGAGCAAGTCGAGATGAGATTTCTATGCGTATTTTTGGAACGTCAGGTTATATTGGAGAATTTTCTAAAAATCGCTTATCTCAACTTTTAGAAGAAGCCGATACAATTGAAAAACTTGAAGAATTAGAGAAAAAGGTAGGGCCAGGTCGATTACAATTCTCAATTCGAAATCGCATATATGAAATAGAAGAAGACTAATTTATTTAGAGGTGATAACATTGCTTCTTCAAACAGAGCAACCAGATTGCTGTCAAGACTTTGATCATGTGAGCAAATTTATTGATGGAATTTTTGAATATGCAGCGGATCCTGATAAAAGACCTTTTAATATAGAGGATTTTAAGACTCATTTTGGTAACACCGGAGATTGGTTTGTTGGGCTGAGTAGATCAGAGAAGGGGCCTGTTCGAAAAGGCCTACTAGGTTTGTTTAGTGTATCTCCTTTTGAAGTAAGTATTTTGAGAAAAGTTTTCGAGAATGACTTAGCATTTCATACTAGTTTTGATGATCAAGATTTTTGCTTTCAGGTTCAGTGTCTTCCGGAAAATCTTTTGGGAATTCTAAAAAACTTCATAGAACCTTTCTACACACAAATTTTTTGCCAATCCAGTTATCAATACATTACGGGCTTACAAATTAGTGGCTTTAACCGAGAGATATATCTTAAATATTATAAGGAAAAGAATCAGGATCGATATCAAGTATGTCCAGTGTGCCTGGGAAATATTCAGGGATATGAAGAAACATTTATAGCGCAAAACGAACATTATTTCCCAAAACAAAAGTATCCATCCTTAGGGTTTTCCCAACATAATTTAATTCCTATTTGTAGTGATTGTAACTCCCCGACAATTCATGGTTCGAAAGATCCGATTACTACTCACGGACCGGGTGCCATTTTAAAAGTTTTTTTACCTTATTATCGTACAGCCATTGATAATATAATCACAAAATTCACTAGTGTTCCAGGGGGATTTCGGGTGAATATTTGTGCAGTTAACCAGGACGATCCTATTCTTGTCGAAAGAGTTAGTAATTTGAATAGAATTTATCAGTTAGAAAAAAGATGGACTGCTCGAATTGGTGTACGCTTTGGCGACTTGCTGGCGATAATAAAAGCCCACAGAGAAACCATAGAATATACTGAAGAAGGTGATATAAAACAATGGTTAAAAAATTTCCTGCAAGCTCAAGAAAAGGGCAGAAGAGTAAGGAAATGTAATTCGGCTGATGCCTTTTTAGAAGCCAATTTCTATAAGTATCTGCATGAGGAATATATTGACAATTTATTTTCTCAACTATAAAAGAGTTCTGATATAGAAAAGCCTACTTACTAAAAAATGAATCACATCACTTGAAGAAGTGTATTAAGAGGAGTAGTGAAAAGGATTATAAATTAGAAACACTTTACATATATCATTATTGTTATCTAGAATGGGATCATATACCCTCGAAACTATTTTAAAGGTTACATGTAAAATATGAGTTTTTATAATGAGCATTTAGAGACGAAGCATTAACTTTCTGTAGACATCGATAACGTCAAAGAATCTTTCTTTGTAGCTTTCTTTCCCTTGCGTAACGGCCTGCCAAGTATGAAAGAGTGTTCCAAACGCCCAGGTGGACGTAACACATTGTGCGGTTGGAACATTCCATAAATGTTTCTTTTTCAGAAAAAGGAACGATAAAGTCGGCAATTGGACGTTCTGCTAATTGAGAAGCTCCTTGTTTCCCAACTTGTAAAGTTGCCGTACGCTTTTCCTCGTCAGTCAACGTTTCATAGATTGTTTTTGCATAGTTCATATCCTGTTCAATATTCATTTAAAGTGCCCCTCTTGCTTATGAAGTGAACCCAAAAAGTTAGACACTTTAATTAGCAACCATGAATGCTGTCATGAACTCCACTGCCAATGCGGTCATCCATGCACACTTTAAATTTAAAGAGAGAAGTGCCTATGCCGCTGCATCACCATAAAAGACTCATAAACTATCAAACTGGCGAAGGAGAACCTATCCTTTGAATCGTCTGCAGAAATATCAGAGATATTCTCAAGCTTGCGATCACAGAATTAATCGAGAAATATAGTAATTAAAAAAACGCCACACCCATTGGGTGCTGGCGTTACGTATACGTTAATTCACTAAAGTCTATGGATATAAAAAAGATCAGAAAAAATATCCAATTAACTTGACGTTAATATAGAAAAAATGGTATTCTGAACCAGATAGTGGTAGTCTCTATAAGTATTACTGGGGGTAATCTGTTAAGAGCTACACATTTCTCTATTACAATTGAATACAGAAAGGGGGTCGCACTCATGATAGATTGGAATTTTGGTATTTTTATTATTGCACTACTCACTTACATTAATCTCAAAAAATAAGTGGCCCTTTTACTAGAACGTAAGTGCTCTACCACTTTACGTTCTTTTTTATATATAATTTTACGTATTATACTTTTTTGTTCACTAATATTGAACATTAATTGTTAATGTTAATATTAATACTAATACCCGTAAAATGCAATAAAAAACGTCTGTTTTTTTGTGTATTTTTTTTCAACATATTTGTATCAATAAGAATACTGGTATTTAATCTGTTTTACCGTGGTATTTCCTAAGCTCATGACTGTGATCATTATATACCGGAAAATCATCTTTAGTATTATCAGTTTTTATTGTTTTCATACTATTAATAATTTTATGCATCAAAAGTTGAAGTACGCAGTGTTATACATACGACCACTAATTCTCCAACTTGCTTAACCTTTTCAATATTATTTGCACAGTATAGCTTAAATAGGACGACAAAATAAAAGCCATTTCCTATGTTAACTTATCAGTTTCGTTTATACAAAATCATTTAAACAAAGCTGGTCGAAAACTTAACTACACTATTATTTAATTTAACAGGTGGAAATTTAAAAAGGGTTATTTTCTAGTAAGATTGCGGGAGTTATTATTACAGGTTTACCAGTTGGATTAGGATTAACTTTCACAGAATCTCCAATTCTAGATAACGCAACGAAAGAGGTTAAAGATTTTGGAAATGGTTTTGTACATTTCAAAGAAAAGGAAGGATCATTTAAAGAAAAAATAGATACTCTAAGAAATAATGCTAACCATGAAATCGGTTTAGCAAATGCAACAATTACTAATCTTGAGAGTGAAAATGCAGATCTAACGAATCAAAAGGCAGATCTAGAAGCTCAAAAAGTAGAACTGAATAATAAAATCAAATGTTAGATTTAAGTAAACAAATCAAAGCTTTGGAAACAAAATTGAATACTAAAACTGCTAACCATCAGGCCACAAAGGATCAGTTAGCCATTAAAACAGCTGAATATGAGGCAAAGGTTAAAGAGCTTGCTGCAGCTAACAATTCAATTAAAAATTTAAATGCTACGCTTAAATATGCAGAAGAAAAAGCTAAACAAGCTGATAAATTAGTGGCTGAACTGGGAAAAGAAATTGAAATGGCTAATTAAGAAGTTGAGAAACACGGTAAAGAGGTTGAAAAGGTGAAAACTAAAACTGAGGCAGCTAATCCAATGACTAAGGAAGCAGTATACGCTGTAGATATCACTATAGATAAAGCGGATACAAGAAATCCAAAAATAAGAAAATCATTAGCATAAAATTTCTACTTCATCTCAAAATATAAGATTACTAGTAGTAATGAGATACAATAAAAACCTCTAAGGAAAAATCTTAGAGGCTTTTTCTCTGAATACGACTGGTCCTGGACAATCATTTCAGAGATCAAAATAAGGAGTACCTATATTATACAACGAAAGATTGTGAGTGTTCTGTGAAATGATATGTGTAAGTTGTGTACTTTTTTTTTAACACTTTTATTCTGTCTCACTACAATAAGATTACTTGTAATTTTGAGACAGCTAATTTTATAGGTTTCTAACTTCCTATAATCAATCTTATGTAAACTAGAAAATGAATGTGTAATCAAATAGGATCCATAAAGCCCCTACTTATAGATAGTCTAAATGTTACAAATGTAAATCGGCAATGATGCTGCCTGAATACGTTAAACCACTCAATGATTGGGAGGTTAGCCTGCCTGCCCTTTTTTACTATTCGGAAGGCAAAGGGAAAAAATAATAAAAAAAAGCAGCCGCCCGGCTGCTATCCTTGTGATTCTTTATTCTAATAATCCCTTAATCTTAATGAGTTCAGGCTCGTTCGGTATTCCGTACGTTCCTATAAGAAATTGAATCGCTTGTTATTAAACCTACTTCGTGGGGTAGCACTACAGACTGTACAGAATGGAAAGAACCCTTTTTAAATATTTATTCCATCTTTTTTCTCATATTCTGTATCATTAGATTAATCTTCAGTATTTATTTCAAGCAAAGAATAGGCAGAATGCAACAGTTAATGGGGGAATCTTCCTTGGTATTTTCTTTACGTTGTAAACACGCTCCTGAAGCTCCCCTAAAGATATCTAACTTTTGTATAGGTTAAATTATGTCCTGATTACTTCCCTCGACATCCTTCTCTTCCAATTCTTGCACTTCCTCTTTCCACCATAGTGCTTTATCTGGATTTTTCAAAATTTCACCAATTTCGTTTGGATCCTCAACAGCCGGCATAGATCCACGTAACGATCTACCAGCTGTTTCTTTGACAAATAAGGAAACAATGATGAGTCCGAAAAGACAAACAGTCATTAGGTAATAAGCTGGCAACATACTATTCTTGGTGATACCAACGAGCCAAGCGATTACAAGGGGTGTGGTCCCTCCAAATAATGATGTTGAAATATTGTAGGTAATTGCAAGTGACCCGTAACGTACTTTCGTAAAAAATAATGAAGGTAGTGTTGCTGGAAGTGCTCCTTGGAATGCAGCGAGTAAACTACTAAGAAGGAGCAACCCGCAAAAGACAATATAATTATTGCCGTTACCAATCATCATAAATGCTGGTACACTGAGTAAAATGACGCCTATTAAAGCTCCCTTAATAATAAGATTACGACCAATACGATCACTCAAATGTCCCATTGCTAAGATAATAGGCATCATGATAATCATAACGATAATCATTAGAATCAATCCTTTGGTTTCACCATAACCGAGTTCTTGCGTTAAATAAGCTGGCATATAAGTGAGTACCATATAGGCCATCGTGTTATAAAAGAGAACTATACCTATGCAAATTAAAAGTGGTTTCCAGTGATCGATAACAATTTCTTTAAGGGAAGTATGGTGTTTTTTATCTTCTTCTTTCATCAAAGCTTCAAAGGCAGGTGTTTCTTCTAAGCGATTCCGAAAATATAAACCGATAAATCCTAAAGGACCAGCAATCAAAAATGGAATCCGCCAACCCCATTCGACCATCTTTTCAGGACCAAGAAGGAATGTAATAAAAGTGACTAACCCAGCACCAGCAGAGAAGCCTACGAGCGTTCCAACTTCTAAACCACTCGCCATGAAACCACGTTTTTTATCTGGGGTTGATTCTGCGATAAAAGTCATTGCACCAGCATATTCTCCTCCTGTTGAAAACCCTTGGATTAGTCTAGCGATAATTAACAAGACAGGAGCATAAATACCAATAGAGGCGTAGCTTGGAATGAGACCGATGCTTAAAGTCGCTACAGCCATCATGATTAATGTAATAGATAGGATCTTCTTACGCCCGATTCGATCTCCCATCATACCAAAAACCAGACCGCCAATCGGACGTGCTATAAATGCAATAGCAAAAGTCGCAAGAGAATAGATCAACTGATGAGAAGGATCGATTTCTGAAAAAAAAACTTTACCAATCGTAACAGCTAAATATGCATATATACCAAAGTCAAACCATTCCATGGCGTTACCAAGAGAGGTCGCAAAAACGGTTTTTTTAGCAATATTAGTATCTACAACAGTGACATCCTCTTTTTTAAACTTTTGTTCATGATCCATAAATTACCTCCTTTAGTAATTACTCAACGTGATAATTATTTCAATGTTTCACCCAACCACAGATTCAAAACTTGTCATAAATGATAATAGAATGTTATATAAGTGGTCTTGTTCAGCATTATTAAAATTTATTAAGTTATCTATACTAATAGATGAATTGCATAATGGCTGAACTTATTGATTTACTTACCAAAGGCTTCAGTCTGTTTTCAGGATGAGAACGTTGAGTTCGACAATTTATAACAAACAAGTTTTGGTTCTGTCATTTCATGAATCGCAAATTTGATCCCTTCACGTCCTAGCCCTGAATTTTTCATACCACCGAACGGCATCGCATCAATTCGGTAGTCACTGCTGTCATTAATCATAATGCCACCAACATCCATCTTTGCAATGGCTTTATGGGCTTTGTCGATATTTTTTGTAAAGATACCTGCCTGTAATCCGTAACTTACTCCATTTGATTTTTCAATTGCTTCATCAAGATTCGAAACCGGGAAAAGCAAAACAACAGGTCCGAAGATTTCCTCTTTTGCAATCGTAGAATCTTCTGGTATATTTTTCAAAACGGTCGGTGAATAGAATGCCCCGTTACGCGTTCCGCCTGTCAATAATACAGCACCTTTTTGATGGGCTTCATTTACCAGATTCTCGACACGTATCGCCTCTTTTTCTGTAATAAGTGGCCCCATATCGGTAGATTCTGATTGTTTATCACCAATCTTATATTGGTTGGTACGTTTCACAAATGCTACTTCAAATTGATTAATAATATCTTCTTGAACGTATATCCGCTGGACACCAAGGCAGTTTTGACCAGCTGCCCAAAAAGCACCGGAAACCGTTGATTCTACGGCTTCTTCTACATCGGCATCCTCCAATACTATAACAGGTGAATTGGAACCTAGCTCCATACCGATTTTTTTCAATCCTGCTTTACGAACGATTCCTTCTCCTGCCTCAAGCCCACCTGTAAATGAGATCATTCGTATCGCTGGATGTGTCACAAGAACGTCACCAATCTCATGTCCGTAACCAGTTACCACGGCTAACACTTTTGGAGGAAGTCCGGCTTTAGCGAATGCTTCTGCAAGTAAAAGAGCACTTAATGGAGTGACAGTTGCCGGTTTTACGATAATGGCATTTCCTGATGCAATCGCCGGCCCTACTTTATGGGCAACAAGGTTTAATGGGTCATTAAAAGGGGTAATAGCGCCGATAATACCGATTGGAACTCGATAATAATACCCGACCCGATTCTCATTTCCTGGCATTTGATCAAATGGTATCGTCTCTCCATGAATCCTTCTTGCTTCTTCTCCACTAATTCGAAGTGTCTGAATGCATCTTGCTACTTCTTTTGTCGCTTCACGGATTGTTTTACTTCCTTCCAGCGCAATGGTTCTTGCATATTTTTCTTTATTCGCTTCGATATAATCGGCTGCTTTATTAAGGACTTCCATTCGTTCATGTACAGACATAGCAGCAGCAATTTTTGCCCCTTCTTTCGCTGCCTCGATGCATTTAAGCATATCTTCGGCTGAAGCAGCAGGCACTGTATCAATAATACTGTTATCCTGTGGATCCCTCACTTCAATAATTCGGTCACTATTCACCCATTCACCCGCAAGAAACATCTTTCGACCAGCAACTTGAGTTGTCATAACATTACCACCCTTCTTATATTAGATATTTACTAATTTCCTTTCACGATCAATGGTAATTAAGTCTATTAAGAGGGAGAATCCTGTTTCAACTTTCCCGGCACCTGCACCGCTTAAAGTCACTGTGCCTAAAAGATCACATTCGTACGCAATCGCGTTAGTGGCACCGCTTATTGAGGCAAGCGGATCTGTAACATCGACTTTTTCTGGAGCAATTGAGGCAATGACTTTGTCGCCTTCTTTACGTGCCTTGGCTAATAGCTTCCAACGCTTTCCTTCTGTTTTCGCATCTTCAATATCTTTTAATGTAATGTCAGTAATCCCTTTGCATGATACTTCTTCCACAGTAAGTGGTGCGTTCATGACATAGTTTGATAAAATGACAATTTTATATCTTGCATCATAGCCTTCAACATCACTAGTAGGATCTGCTTCTGCAAACCCTAGCTCTTGTGCCTCTTTTAACGCTTCCTCATAAGACACACCCTCTACTTCCATTTTGGTTAAAATGTAGTTTGTTGTACCATTTAAAATTCCGCGTATTTCGGTGATATCATTTCCTGCCAACGTTGCAATTGGCATACGTAAAGCAGGTGTTCCGCTCATGACCGTTCCTTCAAATCCCCAGTATACGCCATGTTTACTAGCAATTTCAGAAAGCGCTTTGTAAGCTAGAGCAACAGGACCTTTATTTGTCATGACAACATTTTTTCCACTTTCAAATGCAGCCTTACAATGGTTAATGGCGGGTTGACCTGTTTTTACATCTGTGTATGAAACCTCAATAATTGTATCTGCATTTGTTTCACGAATCGTTTTTAGGCTATCCCACCCCGTCACAAGGCCTGGCGTTTTTGGGTAGTTTTCTAGACTTCCCGTTTCTTTTAATACTCGTAAAGCTGTATCGATGTCAAGACCGCTCGGATGATAGATTGAGCCTTTCATTAAATCCGAAATTGCGACAATTGCACCTTGAAAGCCTTCACCTTGTTTTAATTCTTCTTTTTTATCACGCAGGATTTCAGCTAATCCTTGACCAACTACACCAAATCCAATAAATGCTAGTTTATGTGCCATGTTTTTGCGCCTCCAAATTATGATTGATCGGTAAGTTTACATCTCCATTTAAAAACCTTACAGCTGTATGCGCGAGAATTGCTGTTCCTATAGGTAAGCAAGTTTCGTCGATATCAAAAATCGGTGTGTGCAAATCTCTTTGAACTCCTTCTTTTTGTGCACATCCTAGAAAAAACATAGAACCCGGAATTTTTTGTGTCACATAGCCGAAGTCTTCTCCTCCTAGTCCGAATGGACGTTTCGTAATATCTATTTCAGGATAGATCTCAAGCAAGGCTTCGGTGATCCATTGATTGACTAAAGCACTATTATTTAAGGCTGGTTCTCCTCTTTCGATATTCAAGGAAAAACTCCCACCTAGATGTTCAACAATTGAAATCGCTTTCCTTAATTCTATAGCTAATAAATCTCGGATTTCGGGTGTATAACTGCGAATCGTACCTTCAATTAAGACCTCTGTTGGGATGATATTACTTGCTGTTCCTGCATGGATTTGACCTATACTAACCACCGCTGCATCCAATGCTGATATCTTGCGAGCAACAATACCGTGTAACGCTTGCATAACAGGTCCGAGCATCCATATTGGATCAGTTCCAAGTTCAGGATACGCTCCGTGGCCACCTGTTCCATAAATCTTCGCTTCAAATACATCGACATTTGCCATACTGTAACCATCACTCATTTGTACGTCGCCGACTGGAAGCCATGGACACATATGAAGGGCGATAGCAGCATCTACCTTGTCATAAACACCTGCTTGCACCATGTAAGGTGATCCAGAAAGTCCGCATTCATCCGTACTTTCCTCTGCCGGCTGAAATATGAATTTAACTGTTCCTGTTACTTCACCCTTTTTAAAGAGATCAGCAAGAATGATAGCGACACCTAGTAAAATAGCTGTATGGGCGTCATGTCCGCATGCATGCATAATACCATCATTTTTTGAGCAGTAACTTGTAGTATTTTCTTCTGTAATGGGCAGAGCATCAATATCAGCCCTGATTGCAATCGTCGGACCTTCACCAGAAGTTAATATACCGACAACGCTTGTTTCAACTGCAATTCCTCTTTCTACTTTCATTCCGTCGATTTTTTGTAACGTTTCAGCAATCAATTGGGAGGTCCCGAACTCTTGAAAGCTAAGCTCGGGATGTTGATGAAACGTGCGGCGCCATTCAATCAGTTGGTTAAACAAGCAATTAGCTTGTTTAACCATAGGATGTTTATTTGACATTCACCTCTCAACTCCTATAGTAAACTAGGTATCTATTAGACTTGCAAAACGCTCTTAACGTGATTAAATGCTTGCTCAAAATCTGCAATTAAATCTTCAATATCTTCAATTCCACAAGAAACGCGAATTAACCCTTCAGGAATTCCCATTGCTGCACGCTCTTCTGGAGTACATTCAACATGGCTTGTAGTACGAGCAGGTCCTACTGTTGTTTCAACAGCACCGAGATTCGCAGCGCGGTTTGCAAATTGTAATTTCGGAAGAAGGTCTCTTACTGTATCTACTCCGCCTTTTACTGCAAAACTAAGCATTCCACCAAAATCCTTCATTTGCTTTTTCGCAATATCGTGATGTGGATGCGATTCTAATCCTGGATAGTAGACGTTCTCTACCATTTCTTTTGATTGTAAGTATTTAGCAAGAGCCATTGCATTTTTACATTGCTCACGAACGCGAAGGTGAAGTGTTTTCATACCGCGCAACATTAGGTATGCCGCCATTGGGTCCATTGTTGCCCCATTAATTTCACGGAAGTGATAGATTTTTTCAACAAGCTCTTTAGAACCGCACACAACACCACCTAATGCATCTGCGTGACCACCAAGGAATTTTGTTGCACTATGGATTACCAAGTCTACACCTAGTGAGAGGGGGTTCTGATTGATTGGCGTCGCAAATGTATTGTCAACAATCACAAGTGCACCTGCATCACGACCCGCTTTTGCCATGCGTTCAATGTCCGTAATTTTCACGGTTGGGTTTGTCGGTGTTTCTAAGTATAAGATTTTACATCCTTTTGCAACTTCCACCTCAATTTGCTCATGGTTTCCTGTTTCGCAAAGTGAAACTTCTATTTGTTGACGTGGAAGGAATTCTGTAAAAATCTTATTCGTACCGCCGTAAGTATCTTTTATCGACACAATCCGATCACCCGGCAATAAAAAGGTGGACAATGTATTGCTAATAGCTGCCATTCCAGTTGAAAAGCTTGTTGCTGCTTCGGCACCTTCTAGAATTTTCAGTTTATCTTCAAATGCTTGAACTGTTGGATTTGTGTTACGTCCGTAAATATGGCCTTTTTTCTTTCCGATTGCCACATCATACCATTCATCCATATCATCATAACCGTAAGCTACGCTTAGCACGACCGGTACTTGTGTTGCTCCGTGAACTAAATACTCTTTTTCCCCGGCCCATACTGCTTTTGTACCCAATTTAGCGTTATTGTTTGTCATATAAACACACCTCATTAATTTTTTAATGATAACGTTTTATTTTCAACCTTTATTCCTAAATTCCGTTTCGCCATTTCGTTATAAGCAAAAAGTGCAATCGCTGTATCTTGAACTCCTGTTCCCGTTAAATCACAAACGGTAATTTCTCCGTCATTTTCACGGCCTCTCAACTCTTTCAATGTTAATTGACCAAGTTCAATAATGGATAATTCTTTTGTTAACACACCACTATCAAGCGCGTGATGCAATTCTCCAAGTCTGGAACATTGTGCTTTCGTATCACACACAAGCTTATCCGCTCGTGCCAGCACTTCAGCTTCTAACTCTTGCTTATGTTCAGCATCAGATCCCATTGCTGTAATATGAAGGCCTGGATGCAGCCATTCGGCTTTGATAATCGGCTCTTTTGATGGGGTTGTGGTTATAATCAAATCACTGTTCCGAACAACTTGTTCAGCATTGTCCATCACTTGGACTTCAATGCCTATTTCTGCTGCCATATCTTCTGCATACTTTTTTGCACGATCAGTCGAACGAGCATACACTAGTATTTTCTTAAAATCGCGTATCAATTTTAAAGCCCTAACCTGGAATCTTGCTTGACTTCCAGCGCCAATTACGCCAACTGTTGCAATATTTTCCCGTGAAAGGTACTTGGCAGCAATCGCTCCCGCTGCAGCAGTTCTAACCTCAGTTAAATAGCCATTATCTAAAAGAAGCGACTGTGGAATACCAGTTTGTGTACTAATCAACATCATTAGCCCATTCCCACTAGGAAGACCTAGCTTATAGTTATTAAAGAATCCCGAAGAAACCTTTATCGCAAACATGTCTTTGCCCTTGACATATGCTGTTTTTACATCTACTTCGCCATTTTGATCGTGAACATCAATACGCATAATCGGTGGCATTTCCACTTCTTTTTTGGCTAGTTTAGAAAATCCTTCTTCTACGATGCTGATTGCTTCAAGATTTAATGGCACATATTGTTTAAGCTCCTGCTCAGTATATATAAGCATGGTGCCGATTCAACTCCTTTAATGGTGTCTAGTTTTTTGTAAGGACTCCATCTTTGATGAACAAATGTCTTGGAAGTGATGCAAATGTTTCACAGCCAGTTTCTGTTACACGAAATGATTCACTCGCTTCAAATCCATACTGATCTAACCAAATCCCTGGAATGAGATGGAATGTCATATTCGGCTGAAGAATCGTTTTATCTCCTTTACGGATACTAGCTGTATGCTCACCCCAATCAGGAGGATAGTTAAGTCCCATTGCGTATCCAAGTCGTGACTCTTTTATGATCCCGCTTTTCTTGATTGATTTTCTCCAGGTTTCTTCAATTTCTTCACATGCAATGCCTGGCTTAATCATGTCAAGACACGTGTTCAATCCCTCGACAACCACTTCTGAAAGCACTTTTATTTTTTCGGAAGGTTGACCGATATTAACTGTTCTTGCGAGTGGTGAGTGATAGCGCTTGTAGCAACCAGCCAATTCTAGAATTACTGTATCTCCTTGTTTATAGCGTTCATCTGTCCACGTTAAGTGTGGAGTTGATGTTTTCTCTCCTGATGGAAGCAGTGGCATAATTGCTGGATAATCACCACCGAATTCTTCTGTTCCAGTGATTTGGGAATGGAAAATTTTCGCAGCGACATCGCATTCACGAACACCTTTATTGATTAGTCCAATTCCATCCATCATTGCTTTTTCAACAATTATCGCAGCACGCTTCATGTACTCAATCTCTAGATTTGATTTCACATTACGAACCCAGTTTACTAAAAGCGTTGCATCTTGAAACGAGGCATTTGGTAGTCCCTTCTTTAGCTGTTCATAGCATTTTGCGGTGAAATAATAGTTTTCCATCTCAACACCTATGGAACGTTTATCTTGGCCAATTTGTTTTACAATATCGGCTACAAAGTCCATTGGGTGCTTTGTATCGGATTGTACATAATCGTCTGGGTACGGAATGATGTTTTCGTGGTAAAGCCATGTTGTTACTTTGGCCCCGTTTGCATCTTGCCCCCTTCCAATCCAAATCGGTTGATCTTCGTCACTAATAATCACTAACATTTGATGTACATAGAAGGACCAACCGTCATAACCGGATAAATAGTTCATATTTGCCGGATCTGTAATAAGTAATACTTCAATCCCTTTTGATGCCATTCTCTCTTTTGTTTTACGAATTCTCTCTTTATACTCTGCTGTTCCAAATGACATGGGAACATTCCCTCCTCGTTCAACTAAGTTTTTAATTTTTTTAACTCTATGGGTTCATTATAATGGTAGAACGAAAATTCTATCATCCGCAAAAATGTATGAAAATTCAAACAAGTTTGTAGTCAAATTATAAAGTTTAATAAAATCGAAAAAGCTGACCAAAAACCTATACATTTTATCCTTTCAATAAGACTTTCTATTTATAAGGAATGCATTCTAGCTACGAAGTTCAAAAAAGACGATTATTCAAGAAACTAGGTTATTCGTCCCAATACTACTTCACCTAGAAAAACAAAATAGACCGTCATGAAAATCTTTGTAACTAGACTTTCATGATGGTCTAAATTTTTCCGATCCGCAAGAATGATAGACTACCGGTCGTACTCCTGAATATACTTTGAATTATCTAAGTAGATATCTCTATAACCTTCATCGGATTGTAAAAAGCCCCTTTTGAAAAACGGGCAATAAGTTCATAATCTTTGTAAGGGTCGTCGCTTCAAGGATAGCTTTTGTTATTTTCCGAATTTCAAAATTTGAGGATCCAGATTCAAGCTCCATCATCAATGCAACAACAGCTGGTGTTGTACTACACCAGCGGCAAAATGAAGTAGGGCATAACAAGATTTCGGCACCACCTACAAATGGTACAACGTATTTACGTTTATCAAGATGTTATTCTTCATCAGCCGGTACACGTTCTAGTGCAATACAGCTACCATACTTGATTCTTCAGCAATTTTTGCCTGTTCAGCATTGATTGCGCCACCTTTTAGCATTTCACCATACCGCGTTTTATACATTAGGACCTTTACTTACCGTATGTTTCTATCTCCGAATTTATCTTTGTTGTGTTATTTTTTCAGTTACACCCAATTTCCAAGTCTTAATACTTAAATCCAATAAAAATAAATCCTCTGGATCTATAAGAGAAAGTCCTGTCAATGATTCAATCTTTCTTAGGCGGTACAACAAGGACTGTCTATGTAAATTCAATGACCTTGCCGTTTGGCTTACATTACCTTGAAACTGATTATATACACTAAAGGTCTCAATTAAATCCATATTACGCTGATTGTCATATTGAACAAGTGGTTCAATCGTTGACATTATGACTTCTTTCATTTCGTTATTCTGAGCAAGATTTAAGAGCACACGGTCAACGCGTGTTTTCTCGTACATCATACGATTCCCTGTTCCCTTTTTACGTCTTCCAATATTTAAAGCAACGTTTGCATGTTGATAGCTTTCTGCAAATCCATTAAAATCTTCACTGTAGTTTCCTATTCCCCAAGATATGATAACTTCTGGAAGTAAATTTCCTAAACGGCGTTCTACTAGGTCTAAGAAATTTGTAGCATTTTCATTTTCAGTTTTGCTAGGAATTTCAAGAAAAATAAGGAGCTGTTCCCCTTGGTATGTCATCATTACTTCTCTTTTAAGAGATTGTGCTGCGTAATAAATTTCTTCTTCAATATAGCGAATCATATTTTCAAGCCAATGCTCAAATGAATCATCATCTTGTTTTCGCTTCCGAAAAAGCACCTCTAGGTTTTCAGGGTACCCTACAATGGAAACGTAAGGCAGCTTTATATTGTATCCGAGTAATTTGGCTCTTGAACTAGCCTGATCACTTGAAACAAATTCACCTTTGGCAAGCTCTTGTACAAAATCACTGCGAAGACGCATTTTCGTATCCTCAACGGCATTTTTTCTTGAAAGCCAAAGAGCGATTGTTGTAGCTGAATGCTCTAACACGTTCACGCGATATTGGGTTAAATAGGAGTCTACAGATGTCTTACGAGGTAATAACACAAATATATAGCCTTGAGCATCCCCTAAAACCTGCAGTACCGGGAGCTGTAGTATCGTCTGATCTTTTATTTCAACCATTTGAAACTTCTGAAACATAGGATCATGCGTTTCTATGTATGTTTCTTTTCTTAAAGGAAGAATCCCCTGTAACACATAATTCTTCCACTCTTTAATAAAGCTTTGAGTATGGCTACTTATTTCTTGAATTGATCCTGATCGGTCGGTAATGATGATCGAACAGCCAATAAGTCTTTGGATGAATTTTGTAATATGGTTAAGGTCTGTTTCTTTAAGAATTAACTTCAACAGCTCTTGCTGTACCTTCTCTGATTTTTCCCGTTCTTTGTAATGAATATCGTTAATCTCTTTCATAACCTTTTCAATAATCCTGGAAAAACGGAGTTCCCATGGGAGTTCTATAATCATAAAATTATGCTTCTCTGCTAAATCAATTACTTCTTTTGGAATATCGAATATATGCCTTCCCGTTGCGATTAACAGTGCTGATGCTTCAGAGTCTATAACATCTTGTACAAACGTTTTTAATGTTTCAACATCGTTGTTACATCCAATAGCAGTCGTTAATACAACCTCATTTTTACGAACAAAATTTTCCACTGGCATCTCTATCACAGAAATCCATTGAATATATCGTTCGTTTTCAAAATTTTTTCCAGTTATTATTCTAGCCTTTTTCATAATCTCGTAATTTAAAACATCCTTTATAGTTAATCTCATGTTGTCCCCCTCTGACCATCTAAAGATTAAAAAAGATAAAAAACTACTATTTATAGGAAACCATATTATCAGGATACCGTCTACTGTACTCCGCTTTTTATTGAGGTAATATTTTGAAATTACGTTCTACTACAGAGTCTATGTGTTTCAAATTCTTGGCCAAGACGGATAGGGATTGCGTCTTGAAGTTTGTTCTCTCCCATTTTTATCACATGATTGAATTGGTGTGGTTTTTTCTTAAATACAGCTTGTATCTTTTGCTTCGTCTGTAGTAAATGTTCGGGGTTAGGGTTTGTATTATGGATCTCAGTTAGAAGGTCATCGCTAGTTGATTGTACATATTTACACGGCTGTTAGGACTTAATTGCATGTATCCCCTTTCTCACATTCATCGCTGCTTTTACAATGGATTACTAAGTCCCTGTTATTGCTACTGCCTTTAATCACTATTGTTTATGCTTTAATTAAATTCTTCATGTATCCGATTTCCTGTAAATAGGAAGTTCAATGGCACTAATGTTTGGATGACATTTTATGCTTCTTGGCCCTTCCCTCAATCCTAAAAAATCGTTTTTAATTTTCACATTATCAAGACTGATGTCACTACTATAGGAGATAAGCTCACCCTTTATTTTCAAAGGTATAATTTTGGATTAACTTAAGCAGTATCGAAAGATCAACGTTTTGTCCACTTATAATAACGGCGATATCACCATCTTGCTGAGGAATTTTGTTTCCTAAAACAGCCGCAATTCCCGTTGCTGCCGCGCCCTCCATAATGATTCGGTGTTTATCCATCATCAAAGCCATACTAAATGCAATCTCATTTTCAGGTATGAGTACCACATCATCTATATATTGCCGGACCATTTCAAACGTGTATTGATTATCAAGGCCAATTCCACCTAATAAACTATCAGCGAGTGTCTCGCTTTCCTCTAGTTTTACTGGTTTACCAGCTTTCAAACTTTCATACATGACTGCTGATTGTTCCATTGAAACACCAGTTACTCTTATATCATCATCACATGACTTTAATGCCAAGCCAATTCCGGAGAGAAGCCCACCACCTGAAAGGGGAACAATTACATCTGTTAGATTAGGAAGATCCTCTAACAATTCCAAGCCAATTGTTCCTTGTCCAGCTATGACGTGAGGATCATCAAATGGTTGAATCACCGTTAATCCTTTCCCTCTTTCCAGCTCATAGCAACGCTCTCCTGCGGCATCTTGGCTATCACCAACTATCTCAATTTGAGCTCCCAGTCTTTTTAATGAATCAACTTTTGCTTTTGGTACTCGATTTGAAATGCATACAACAGCATCAATCCCTATTTTTTTTGCTACATATGCTACAGCCATACCATGGTTTCCAGTTGAAAACGTTGCAACCCCACGTTTCTTTGCTTCTTCACTCAAGCTGAGTATCTTATTGGCAGCTCCCCTTACTTTAAATGCTCCCACCTCATGAACATTTTCAAGCTTTAAAAAAACAGGACGGCCAGTTTTTTCTGATAGTATAGTAGATTGAATCAATGGAGTTCTACTTACAATTGAAGCGATTCGTTTTCTTGCTTCCCAAACATCACGGATTTTCATATCTTTTCTTTCCTTTGTTAGTTTTGCATTATTCATATTATCCTCCCCCTCCTTGATAATTAGGTATTCATAAGATAAATGCTAATTCCTTCTATAAGATATATCAATTGTAAAAACTGACTATAAAAGGGTGGGATTTTTCATACAGTTTGTTTTATAAAACTATTATATTTAGTTTACATAATAACTAAAAAAGATGAAATAGATGCACGACTCAGTGATTAAAGCTATGCACCAAATAAGCCAACAGTAAATAAAGTAGATGACAATGATAAAGTTGTCACGGGTAAAGCAGAAGCTAATTCAACTGTAACTGTGAAGGCAGGAAGTAAATCACTCGGTTCAGCTAAAGCAAGTTCTAAGGGCAACTATTCAGTCAAGATTAAAGCACAGAAAAAAGGAACTACACTTTCAATAACTGCAAAAGATAAGGCAGGAAATACTAGTTCTAAGGCAACTACCAAAGTTGTAAAACATTAAGTTCAATATGACAAAGGGGAGCCTGGCGGCTCCCTTTTTACCATTTTTCGGACCTAAAACCAGGTCAAAATAATATTCATATAAAGATTAAGACTAATAAAATTACTAGTTATAGTAGCATTAATTTAAAGAGGTGTATTAGGTGAGATGACGGATAAGAAAGAAGAAATGCTTGAAATTGCTTTTAAAATATCGGCAAAGGTTTTAGCAAGTTATTTAACTGATTTTCAGTTAATCGCTCATACTTGCGATGAAGAAATGGATACAGAGTGGGCTTCTAATACCTTAGAAAAAAATGCTCTATATAAGTATCTTAGTGAAATTTACTTTAAGACTGAATACTGGAAGCAACAAGAAGCTATGCAAAAGAGAACTTCAGATAAATGGAAAGAGTACGAACTTGCTAAAAAGGTTATTCAGCTACCAAAAAAAAATTAATCAGCGGGTCGACTAGTCTAGGGGGATTTAAATGAAGAAGATGTTAGGTATTGCGTGTATGTCCGTCGTCTTGTTGTCAGCTTGTCAAGGACAATCAGAGCGTACAGGTGAGGCGGAATCAGAGGAACCGAAAAAAGAAGAAACTGAAATCATGGAAGAAGTAAAACCGACGTTTACGTTCGTAGATGTTGAGAAGCTGAAGAAAGCAGAATCCTTCGAAGAAGCTTTTGATAATTATTTTGGTCATGATAGGCATTTCACCGCTTATGAATATGGGGATGAAAACGAAGAGATTCTATTTGGTGGTCCTATCAGAGAACTCGATTCGACACAAATTGCTGATGATACATTAGAGGTTTATATTGAAATGAAAAGAGGGGTAGATACGCGGGCGGAAATGATAGATTTCCTTCATTATCTGAAAGTTAGTGGATTGTTGGAAGTAAAAGAACCGTTTCCGAATGACCCATATGGAGATGTATTCAAGATTAGAATGATGGTTTATCCTGAGACGAAGCCTGGTATGAATACGCCAGAGGTTTATCAAACGTGGGAAATCAGTAATAAGAAAGTTAAAGCCATGGATTTCAGCGATAAATCAGACATATTAGAATCCGCTGGTTCGTATGGAAAGTGGTGAAGTAATCAGCGGGATCGTTGATTGCCGAAATCAATGCTTCCGGAGCTCTCCTTTACAGTGTCTGAATATTTACTTTAAAATTGGGGTATGTTATCCTTATATTAACATAAACTAAAAACACCCCCATGCTGGTAACATGAGGGTGACAACTAGCAAGAGTGGTTGGTCACAACTACTTAATCAGAAGAATCAGAAGAAGAACCATTTCCATCTTGGAGGGCGGAGTGGTTCTTTTTCTTTTTCTTACTGAACGCAGATAGGATGAGACTGGTTGCTACAGCAACTATAATGTCTTTACCAATATCTGTTACAATGTTCAATAGGAAATGTATCATGCGGTCACCTCCCTTCCCATCTATCATTAGATGGCAAAGGTGAAACTGTGACCTCCCACTCTATCCTCAGTTGTCCCTCTATTTTATCATATCTTTCCCATTCTAGTAATTATATGCAATAAAAGTCTAATAAATAACTTTCACATAAAAAAGAAGGCTATTCACCCTCTTCTACTAACTTAACTTAATTCCCTTTGTTTACAAGAGTACCTAATCGGTCAACAATATCTCCTAACTCCCATATCATTTTATTCGTAAAATACAAATTTTACGCAAAGATTAATAATTTGCCAAACTCTCTTCCTCATAAATATAGAGCTTATGTAAAAGATGGTTTCAATTAGGCAGTTACTCTAGGACAAAAGGAAACTATCTTATATTTATAGAGATCACTTTTAACATTATATATTCTATCGAGGTGTATGGTCTTGAATATGACCTTCTTTTTCGAGTGATAAATCAATAAAGAGAACTGATGTCGATATATCAGTTCTCTTTTAAAAATTTTTTCTATATTCTTTATTTGTTATATGAGAAGAAGTTTATAGTGGAATCAAAAAAGATCAGTCCCTACTAAACCTTCCCATTATTCTTTCTTGTCATTATTCTCTTGGTTATTCTTTTCTGAAATTCGTCTTTGCTTGGCTTTCGTCTCAGCATTCACATGGTTTGCATCATTTGGTTTATTTTTTTTAGAACCTCTTGCATCATTACTCATACTTATTCACCTCCCGCGGCGGCCTATATACGTATGTTAGCTTACTCTTGCCTCCAAATTTTATACGCCTCACCTGGATGTAGCACATCGCTAACTAGCAAAAAGACATCCCGTACAGACCGCGGACAACATTATTTCAATCACACAAAAAGAGCAAACCCGTTTAGAGTCCGCTCTTGTAATGATTCAAAAATATCCCCATCAAAACTTATATCCCTTCGATGTTCAAATTCAATTGCACCCTATTCACTACGTGAAAACCGAAAGATGTGCTTATAAATGAATTCAGAAGTACTCGCTTAATCGCAGGATTTCATCACCCTTGAACCTCATTGCAAAAGATCATTTTTAAAAGGATAGTTGTAACTATCCTTTCTCTATGCCTGATTTTTTTGACCGCTTATCAAAAGTAATCCTCAAAGTTCAATAAAATGGCCTTCATGGCTTGGGTTGAGTTTCCCTTTTCTTTAATCCTTTTCAGAAAGTCCATGAACAAAATAACCAGTAAATCCTCGACCTTCAACTCTTCATCCATCAAGTATGGGGAAATGTCATGCAGGAATACCTCACCCCGGTAAATCTCCGACTCCTTGATTCGAAGGGTGATCTCTGCTCGTTTTTCTTCTGAGGTCACCTCGATTTCCTCTTCCCTTTGCTCGAAAGAGAAAAGGTTGGTCGTCACCTGCTTCAATACCCTTTTTTCGATCATCGGCCGTTCCAGGAATTTTTTCTTGGAAGAAATCAAAAACGGACAGAGCTGTTCATATTTGGCCCCTTTTTTCACTTGTTCCAGAAAATCGAAGTATAAGAGGGCAATAAGGTGATACAAGCTTAGGTTTTGCGGAGCCTCTTCAAACAAATCCTTCAAGTCCTCGACGAATACCTCCCCCCTTAAAAATTCATAATAGGGTACCTCGATTTGCAGATATCGATATTTTGGCAAGAAGTAATCAAAAAAACTCTTTTTTTCCTTGGTCCCGTAAAACAGCTTGTTCGATAAAAGGTTGAATTGACTATAGGATTTCTTCAATGGAACCCCCTCTTTCTAGCCAGGCAACGGTATGATGGATCATGCAAAAGGCAACCCTCCGATCGGATAGGTCCTTCAAGATGGCGACTTCATGCAATCCTCCCCTTTCGCCGTATTCCGTTTCCAGCAAATAGGTATGCATATATTCCTTCGTGTCCGTATATTCCATTGCAAAATTCACATCCTTCCATCTAGTCAAACCGAACCTTAGCAATAAGGTATTGCAGGCCGTTTGGGTCAAGGATTTTCCCGTCTTTTGCTTATATATCAGATTTAACGTTTTGCACAGCGTCCGGAGCTTGACCTTCATGACATAATCGACAGGGAACTTAATGTCATGCTGCTTGTCTTTCCTGACTTTTCTCACCGACGTTATTCTGTGCGAAGGACTTTCGGAAGATGTTTTTTGAATAGCTTTTGGTTTTGGATCCTTTTGCTTCATTTCCTCGAAAAAAGGGTTCAATGATGACATCCCTTCCCTCCTCTCCCCTCTCATTCTGTAAAAATGGAAACATACCTCAGGGTCACTTTGCCAGTTTTCCACTTTACTAACAATATAGTGGGGAAGGGGTCACTTTAGAACCGGGGAATGTATGAGCTTCCTTTACCATGGCAATACTATTTAGCAAGAATATTAAATTGCGAGGGATATATATGATGAAAAAGAACAAAAAGGATACGGAGATAAAGAAACAGTTTGCGAAACTAATGGAACAGGCGGGTAAAAAGGCTGGAGGAAAAATTGTAAAAGTAAAGATAAAGTAAGAAGAAAGCGAAGGAGTAACATTCTGAAAACTTGTATTACGAGCGTAGAATATTTGCTCAGTAAATTGTTCCTTCTACCTGAAGAGGCTACTGTAAGTTTTAGAGGATGCATCAGCAACCGGCAAGCAGGCTCGATGCCTGCTCTAAATCGAGAAAAAACGGATGTTTTTTTCTCCATCCGTGAACGCACCAGCTGACGATCCAGCCGGTGTGCCTCCTTTTATTGGTTGTTTCCTTCAGTGCTTTCCAAAAGGGACTCAGTCCCTAGAGAACAAAAGGGAGAACCATCCCCCTCTTGCTCGTCTTTTTTCTTATTATAAATACCCCTTTTCTTTTAAGCTAACATACTTACCCGTATGGGAAACAATCAAATGGTCTAACACTTCAATTCCAATAATTTTCCCTGCTTCCGCCAATCGCTTTGTGACTTCAATGTCTTCCATACTCGGGGTCGGGTCACCCGATGGGTGGAAAAGGACATGTTTCTCCTTGGCAAGTTCGGTTATACCTAACTTACCCATTTTTTGATTGTATTTAAAATAAAGTTTGATCAAATTGATATTTAAAAATCTTGGTAAACGAAAAGAAAGAGCGTGTTTTGAGATTGATCAAAACACGCTCTTAATATATTCAGTTGAATGATTCTTTTATAAAATTGTTTGATCATTTTCCATACTTCTTAATGAACTAACGCACCCTATAGTTTAAGTAGAAATCTTCACAATCTTTTCTTTACCCTAACAAGATCTAACCTCTTAAATTTGTTGAGGCTTTACAAAAAGACGCCCTCTTATTAAAGAAAAGCGCCCTATTCTTGAAGACTTGAATTCGAGATATAATCTTCCGTTTAAGCCCCAGTTTGTTGAAGCCTTGGTTTAAAGATAAATAAATACTAAAAAAATAACCTTCTTCCGATAGACTGATACTATTTCCATGGCAGAGTATCATATATCCCTTCCCACGAAGGAAAATTAAGCCGATTAGTGAATTCACCCTCATATCCAATTAAATACAAAAGAAGCATTTCAGTATAATACACTCCCAACTGGTTTATTAAGAACTTATCAAGTGAAGAGTAACTATCTATACTTGTGTTACGTTTTGGGTGAGCTATATGATTTCTGTATTTTACTAATAAATGGGGACCAGAATCAAACCCATCACTGTATTTCTTGAGCTCACCACTGAGAACAGTTTTTATAGAGAGTTCATCTAATATTGTTTCTAGATTTGTTTGAAAATTATTTTTATCGAACTTTGTTTTACTAATGATTTGAGGGGTTTGTTGAGTTAGTAAAACAAAAGATAGTTTTTCTAAAGCGATCTGGGAATTGATGGTCTTATTTTCTATAAATGTTGCATTTAATGTTTCAACATACCAATGTATAGTTTCTTGTATAATTCTCTTTATAAACTCATCATTAAACTTTGAAGCAAAATTATGGAATAGACTTTCAATAACAGTGCCTTTATGTTTAGGAAACCAGTTAGGCACTTCACGAAAGGGGCTCATTAAAGGCACTGAAAATTCCCTATATTGCTCCCCCTCTTGGTCTTCCCCGATCTTTATTGGAATACCTATGTGTCTACCTGCACAAAGAGTAAAAATCCATACAAATATCTCTTCTATTTCAGAAACCTCTGATTTCTTAAACTTACTCCCATCTTTTTTTTCTATTTTTATAATGTGGGTAATATTGTGTCCGTTTCTATCCTTTAAGTTTGAAAAGATTCTCTTATCTTTGTAATCATGACGTCGTTGCAAATTTAATTTCCAGTCTTCATATTCTATAGTAATTCCACCTCGATAGTGAAAATCACCTCTAGTGATGTTGTCTCCCAGATACTTAACGAAATTATTTACATGCAAGTAATAACTGTCCATATAAAAATCTTTATCATCTTTTAATTGATATAACACTATACCTTTAGCTACATGATTATTTTGTACTAAATCTAAGCTTGCCTTAGTTGGTAACATCCCAGGAACTTCTAAAATAATATCTTTCTCATCCATAAGTATATCGAAATTTACTTTTTCAGTTTCACCTTGAAATCTAATGGTTGGTTTTGGATAAAAGTAAAATTCAATAATGCCGTATAATTGGACTACCTGACTTTCGCTTAATAACTTAAAATTACCTTCATAAATTTTAAATTTATCATGAACCTTAAAAAAACTGGAATCAATAGCTCTAGTTGAATGCAAATTATCACTCCCTAAAATAAAAAAGATGGCCCTTAACATAAAGAAAGAGTACAATTCTTGCTGCGGAATTGCGCCCGAGTGTTGAATAAGTATTATTTCTTGTGGCACATAATCAAGTAAGCTACTAGATACTCATGATTCACCTTTTACTTCAAAATATACTTTACTCAAAAAAAGAAGCCAAATACTTACTCGGCATCTTCTTTTTGAGTGTGTCTTTCACTATGTTCAAGTTTACTCCTTAATTCAGGAAAGCCTTGATCTTCATTAACAGACTTCGTTTTTAACTTTGGATAGTCGTTTGACGATGATTTCGACCCACCACCATCTAAATCTTTCATTAAGTCGCCCAGTGATTTTTCTGACATTTAATCACCTCCCTACATATTTACAGTTAACCCATATAAAAAGATAGTAGCAAACAAAGAAATAACAAGGGGGTAAATGCCTTTCTTGTAGAACTTTACCTTATCGTTATTCTTGGCATGGTTATGTGTAATAACTTCGTTGTATTTTTCAGTTATTGCCATTGCAAAAATATCAACTGAATATGCACCATTTTCTCTATTAAAATCTTCAATATCTAGTCTTTTATATTCATCTATGAACAAGACCCTTAAAAGATGATAAAGAGAGTAAACAATTCCCCCTATAGATAAAACCAAAAGAATAAAATAAGAGAAATAGTAAAATAAAACACCGACGCTTTCAATTGCATTTTTTAATTCTATTATTTTTATATTTGACACAGCAAAAGTTAAAATGGCTGCACCTAAGGTAATTAAAATACCCGATCTAGTTTCTAATGCTGTTTTTCTTGCAGCTTCATAGTCATATTCTTTTTGAATTACTGCTAACATAAGTTCCCCTGATGGGTATTTTGTTACTGTACCTCTCTCTTCATTATCCATAAATATACTCCCTATTTTACCATTTTATTCATTATATACTCATTAGCTCTCTATGAATATTTTTTTACATAAAAATACATCATCTATTAATTAAGTTTCTAAAATAAAAGCCTATTCAACAATCTGGCCCAATTGTTGAATAAAGATCAAACAGCACTCTTCAACTATCCTGCCCCGTTAGTGCCATAAGAAAAAGGTTGCCTCAGCAACCTTTCTTATTGAAGTAAAGCACCTGTTAGTTTAAGTGCAAAGGCTCACAAACTTATTACAGGAATGCTTCTTGTTTGTAAAAAACGACAGCTCTTATTTGCATTCGCCCTCGTTAGCTCTATTTTGACTAACTACTTCACCAAATGTTCCCTATTAAGCGAATTATCATTCTTGGTATAAACATTAAGATGTTCCAAACCACTTCAAATATAAACTCAAATAGGGTATCTTTAAAAAAGCCGTCTCTATTTCTTTTTTTATTTTTCATCTTCTAACTCCCAATTAATCAATCATTGTTTAACTATTCTGACTCGGAGTAACAATTTTATTCCTTTAAATAAATTCTACTTCTATTTTCTATTTCCTTCTTCCACTAACCTGCCCCGATAGTTCCATAAGAAGAAGCTGCCTTAAAGACAGCTTTGATCTTAAGCTAAAGCACCCGTTAGTTTAAGTACAATTCTTCACAAACAACAGGGTCTTACTTTGTTTTAAGGCCCAAATAATAATCGCGGAAGCATAGTCCATAAGGAGAACAACAACAATAAGATGGTTAGTCCTACCCAGAAAAAGGAGGTAACACCCTTTCGTTCCATAATAAACGAAACTACAAATAAACCTATTATTATAACAGGGAATAAAGGATCTGCCCCATTCACGATATGAAAAACCTGTACTCCAATGATGATAAGTCCTGCTAAGAAGTTGAACAAAGAAGATTTTTTCAAACATCTCCACCCTTTCTAATTTCAATCCAATTATACATTAATACTCCATATTATCCCATTTTACCTATTTATCATTTTATCCTTCTTCAACTAAACTGCCCCGTTAGTTCATTAAGGCCTCTATGTACTCTATGTTTCAAAAAAGAACTTATAAGTTCAAATTTTGAATCATTTCTACCCTATTACCAAATGGATCTCTAAATTCAAATCGTTCAAAATTTGGAATTGGAACACCATTAAGTATTTGTATATTCTCTTTTGTTAATCTATTTTTCCAATATGAGATGTCTTCTACTTCGTAAGCAATATGTGCTTTAGTTTTCAATCTATCAAAATCATCTTCTGTCCCTATATGTACATCTTTATCACCGACTTTTAACCAAAATCCTCCTCGTCCTTTAAGGGATTCGGGTTTTTCGATTTCTGGTAAACCTAAAATACCACAATAGAAATTTTTAGCCTTTTCTTCAGTCTCCTTTGGAATAGTTATCTGAACGTGATGTAATCCTTTAATCATTTTAGCACCCCCCAATGAATTCAATATTTTACCAAAATTACCCTTTAATACAAGGATACTAAACTTCCAACGTAAATAAAATTTTAAATTATTTATAAAAATACATAAGAATCTCTTATGGTTAATGTTTTATATTTATAGTTACATCTTCCACTATCCTGCCCCTTTAGTTCCATAAGGAAAGAGCTGCCTTTAAAGACAGCTCCGATCTTCAGCTAACGCACCCATTAGTTCATTAAGAAAATTAAATAATTATGCCTTCTCTTTTTTAAATTTACTTTTAGCCAATTCCTCCCAATCTTCAAAGGACAGCTTATCAGTAATATGTTTTAAAGCATTAGGAACTTCAACAGAACACATCATTTCCAAACTGTTACCATCAGGGTCTTCAAAGTAAACGGAAGCATTTTCTTGAGCTGGTCGAATAAATGGCTCAATAGATTTTCTACTACCAAATGGGACGACTTTAACTTGAATAGAATCTAACCATTTTAAAGATTCTTTTAAATTTTCATATGAAACTCGAAAAGCAATATGTCGTAAGGAAGGATGGTATGGTGTTTGATACTCATTTCCCTCCCACAAACCTAACCAACTTTTTCCTTTTTCAATCCAAAAAAAAGCAGTTTCTTCATCACGCCATGCAAGTTCCAAACCCAGCCTTTTATAAAACTCCAATGAAACATCTAAATTTTTTACTGGCAAATGTGCTTCAAATATTCCTTCTATCAAGTTATCAACCCCTCTACAATTATGAATATATTACCAATTATAGATAAACACATGTTTTATACAACTAATCTGCCCCGTTAGTGCCATAAGAAAAAGAGCTGCCAAAGCAACTCTCTTATCGAAGTAAAGCAACTGTTAGTGGGACAAGGAAGGATTAAGTGTATAGTTCTTTTTTTAAAGCCTTAATTCCATCAATTACACTTTTTACATTTTCATCATTGTTCAATTTGTTTCTTGCATGGAGCAAAACTGGTCTAACAGATTCTACCGAACGTCCAAAATCGTACATCCATTCATATCGAGGGACCATCCAAGTATGAAAATGGTGGGTAGTATCTTCATTTATTACACCACCATCCGGCTCTATTTCCCCTCTTGTTAGAGCACAACTTAAACATTCGACTTCAACTGTTTTTCCATTAGACAAAGTAATTTCCCTCATAATTCCCTCCAAAAACATAATATTATCTCTCTTAAAAAGATAAAAATAAACACACCCTTGTTGAACTATCCTACCCCGTTGGTTCCATAAAAAAAGCTGCCTTAAAGACAGCTCTGATCTTCAGCTAACGCACCCGTTAGTTCATTAAGGATTATTGTAGAGTTGACACAAACTGTGAACTTAAAAGGAAGTACGAAAAAACTCAAGTAAAGGGAGTAGTGAGCCAGCTACTCCCTAAGAACATTAACCATTACAAATCATAAGTACATTACCATCTGGGTCTTGAAAGTTAAAATAAGCAAAATCTCCAATACGCTCTATTTCTTTAACAATGGCTATATTATGACTCTTGATAAATTGGTAAGCTTCGTCTATATCTTTCGTGTAGAAATTAAATAAGACATTAGTGGATGGCTTAAATATAAAATTAGGATCAAACGTGTGGTCATCTAAGGTTAATCCAGTTTCACTTGTTACAGGGATATTGTAAACAGGTGATTCTACAAAGTCATTATTCTGAGGGATACCAAGGAGATTGCAATACCATTCAACTGATTTCTTTAAATCTTTAACATGGATAAAAACATTGTTTATTTTACTATTGATAGGAGAACTGGCTATCTTCATTGTTTTCCACCTTTCATTGAACCTTACCTAAAGAAATTCAACAAGTTTCAAAAAATTCCTTTTGAAGTTCCTCATATTTCGAATACACTACGCTTTATGAACTATCCTGCCCCTTTAGTTCCATAAGAAAAGAGCTGCATTAAAGACAGCTCCGATCTTCAGCTAACGCACCCGTTACTTGAATAAGAAAACAGGATCGCCAAAACAATCCTATCCTCAACTTAAACACCCGTCACTTAACAAGCTTTTGTTCTAACTCATCTTTTTGGCGCAAGTGATGACGAAAATGCATACCAACCAAATCATACCATTCCCTTGCATTCAGCCATCCGAACCCTCCATGCTCGACTTTATAATTAGGGTTAATATTATCCACTTTCGATTCCCATTGGCTTATCAGCAGAATTACTTGATCCATTCTGCTGATAAGATCGTCCTTGCTATCTGAATTATTAGGTGGAGTATTTAGTTCGTCCGGTAATTTAATTTTAATTGGTGGAAACCCTCCAATCTTATATAAATGCTTACCAAACTCCGTTTTCCCAAGTGGTTGTTCATCATTTAAGGTGAAACATGTATCCATATTATCTAGATACTCATGGGCAACAAGGATTAAATGGTCATACATTTGCCCAATAGACCAAACCGTTTCTTCAGACTTATATCTTAGCTGTTCCAAAGAGTAATTTTGAAGCTCGTTTTTGTAAGTATTAATTAGTTTAAGTTCGCTCAATTTAATTCCTCCTTTATATTAATTAACTCAAATCTAAAACTTTTACATTTTTTGTATATTTAACTAATTATTCAATTTTCCATTACAAATACCTACTTCAACAAACCTGCCCCTTTAGTTCTATAAGAAAAAGCCGCCTTAAAGAAAGCCCGGATCTTCAGCTAACGCACCCTATAGTTTAAGTACATTCCTTCACAATCTATTCATCTTTTTCTATGTATCTTTAGAGTTGGCTATATTATCTCAAATTGTATTAAAAGGAGATTATTTATATAATATTTACATAATTGATAATGAAAATCGTTTTCAATTATGTTATTATATTTCCTAGTTATTGTTTTTAAATTATTGGGAGGAAAAGTATGTTTATTGATCTTTTAAAGCATAACAAAAATGTCTCCATTCTTTTGGCTGTTTTGCGTGTGTATCTCGGATATACGTGGATTATGGCTGGCTGGGGGAAGTTAACAGGCGGACAATTTGATGCTGCTGGTTTCTTACAGGGTGCGTTGGCAAATTCAACTGGAGAGCATCCGGCTGTTCAGGGATGGTGGGTTGTATTCCTTGAAAATGTAGCCATTCCTAATGTAGAGATATTCAATACGTTAGTACCTTGGGGAGAATTCCTCGTCGGGATAGGATTATTGCTGGGTTGTTTCACTAAAACAGCTGTCTTTTTTGGTCTAGTTATGAACTTCTCTTATCTGTTTAGTGGCACGACAAGTACCAATCCACAACTTGTTCTATTATCTATGTTTATCCTTGTTTCTGCTATGAATGCAGGAAGATATGGGGTAGATGGTATGATTAAACCTACTCTTAAAGAAAAACTATTTACTAACAGAACAATAGAGGAAAAAAATGTAGCTTAACAAAGAGTAGAGTATAAAAAAAGAGGTGGGGATAAGTGATTCCGACCTCTTTTTTGCCGATAATTGTGATTATGTAAAGTATTTCTGCATCCCACATTCATTTTTTTGAATGTAAAACTTTAGTTATCTATACCTAAATTATAAAAACCTTAATAAATAAAGGAGAGCACATATTAACCATGTATAATATGTACTCTCCTTTTATCTTTTAAAGAACTAACGCACCCGTTCGTAATATAAGGTCATCCAGAAAATATTTCTGGTTGACCATTTTTTATATCGATATATGATAACCGTAGCCGGGGTAGAACGTCCGCACCCGTGGGATTTGATCCCGTCAACTAAACAGTTCGCCCCCTACTTGTAGAAACATGATTGAGGCTGGTTGGGACTATGATCTCGTATAACAAGCGAAGCTATGATACTACAAGAAGGAAATGGGGTACCGGTGACTTTATATTAGGAGGAGATAATGTATGAATCCAGTTGTTGGTCTGGATGTGGCAAAAGGGGAAAGTCAGGTTCAAGCTTTCTTGGATAAAAAGCAGCCTTACAAAAAAAGCTTTAAAGTAGCACATACTCTTGAAGGGTTAGCTATTCTCCTAGACTTTATTAGAGAAGTAGAAAATGTATCCGGGGGACGGCCCCCCATTGTATTAGAATCCACTGGACATTATCATACACCAGTTGTCCAGTTTTTCGAGGATATAGGGTACTTATTGATTATCGTAAATCCACTCATATCGTATCGAGCTAAGAGTTCTAGTTTACGCAAGGTAAAGACAGATGTTATTGACGCTCGTCATCTCTGCGAGCTGTATTATAAAGAGGACTTAGAGCCGTATAAACAGCGAGGAATCCAACTCTTAAACTTACGTAACCTTACAAGACAACACGAAAATATTACAGGCCTGTTTGTACAAACTAAATTACAATTTCAAGCAATTCTGGATCAAGTGTTTCCTGAATACCGTGGGGTTTTTGGTGACTTACATTCATATGTTTCTTTACTAACCTTACAAACATTTCCTACATCACAAAAAATCCTGGATACTGGTGAAGAGACAGTCGCCAAAAAAATAAAGGAATTATGTAAAAGTCGTTCGCAAAAATGGGCAGACAGTCAGGCAGAAAAATTGATGGCCGCCGCAGCTCAAAATCCATTTCAGAAAAACTTATATCATAGTCTGACCTTAAGCCTGGATATGTATATTACTATGCTTCTTGAATACAAAAAGCATCTATCCAAGCTTGAAGATGAGATAGATGCTTTAGCAAAAGGTATTGAAGAATGTAAGATTATCCAATCGATCCCTGGCATCGGTGAAAAAATCGCTGCCACGATAATTTCTGAAATTGGGGAAATTGATCGGTTTAATCACCCTAAGAAACTGGTTGCATTTGCCGGAATCGATCCAAGTGTTTTTGAATCTGGTACATTCAAAGGTACTTTAAATCGGATTACCAAAAGAGGTTCTAGTAGGCTACGACACGCCTTGTATATGGCTGTAAAATGTGCCATTCGTGATTGTCGCAAAAAGAAAACGACAGATGAAATCATTCCTCGTAACAAGAGATTACGAGAGTTTTATGATAAGAAACGTGAGGAAGGAAAGCCCTTTAAAGTAGCTGTGATAGCATGTGCCAATAAATTCTTACATTGGATTTATGCACTTTTAAAAAGCAAATCAACTTTCCAAGATCTAGCCTAGTTTTAAAGTATAACTAAACAGTCCAAAACTTTCCAAACAGAGAACCTTGGAAGGTTATTTGGCATACGCAAATTTAGTATAACATGAAACATTTTAAGTGTTTATTGAAAAATGTTGACAAACTATTGGCTGGTTTAGTTCTTTAAATTATTTCATTGATCTTGCAACTTCCAACATTTTATTCCTTGATACCCGTGAGCTCTCCATTTCTACATAAGTTCCCTCTTGTATCCAACGAAGTAAACCACAACCTTCCCTATAGCCATCTATTCACCTGGGGGAAAAAGGCCAGGACAAATGAAATAAGCCCCTGCTACAGCCTAACTTTAAACAGGGGCGTATTGATGGTTTGTTTTATTTTATTGACTATATCTATATTTCCGAATAAGGAATCTATGCCAATTAATTATAAAATGAAAAACCCCATACAGCTAGAAACTGTACAGGGGGACGGGTGGGCTAACTACTTGGGGGAGTTCCCCATGTATGTATATTCCCATGAGGTAAATTCGGGACCTCACCTGTACGAAGAAACAAAGATAAGTACATTGGGGACATTTGAGTACATAGAGTTATTAATCCACTCAAAAATCGCAACAATTCAATCTCTAACTGTTTTGAGATACAAAATCGAGTACATTATAAACAATACAGTCATACAAATTTATTTGTAAACACAAAGGGGAAGGCAATATCTATACCCTCCCCTTTTTCGAACAACATATTTTTTTAATCTTCTTGATTATTTTATAAAAAAGATTGATTATTTTTGTGATCCTTAATCAACTAAAGCACCCGTTAGTTCATCAAGATTAGATTATTAATTATTCATCCTCATCAATCTCATCTTCAAATTCAGAATTCGATACAATAAATTCTTTTAAGTTAGAAGCTAATTCTTCTAATTCTTCGGTTTCGTGATACCAAATATATATTTTACCATCCATTACGGTATCAACAATCCGAAAACATAATTTGTCCCCTGTACCATCTTCACCAATAGATATTAGGTCATCTGCCATGCCTTCATCTCTCACATCTTGATTTTGTCTTACAATATCATCCCAGGTTCTCTTTAAGTTTTTGGAGTCTTTAATAGGAAACAGCGTCCATTCATCAATCTGAGCATTGTTAGATAGTTTAAAAAGTTCTTTGTATTGTTTGGGAAAAACAACTCCTAATTGTTCTTCTGCTGATTTTATATCTAAATCCGTAACTCCAGGTTTTCTTGTGTCAATCAAATCGATTACATCATTCATTTAATACGTACCATCCCTTCACATTCTTTTACATAAAACTTCTTGATTTTTCTTCAAAAACCTTCTTCAGCTACCCTGCCCCTTTAGTTCCATAATAAAAAGCTGCCTTAAAGGCAGCTCCGTTCTTCAGTTAACGCACCCGTTAGCCATCCATGAAGCGCAAAAATCAGCGCTTCACCACAGAGAATGAAAATTGGTCTCTATGTCGATAATGTTTTAATGGCTGGCGAAGAAGGTCGTTGAACTATGGTGCCTTTGAGCCCATCCGTTAGTCTGACTCCGACGACCACGGTGTACCACCGACTGTCGCGCCCTTTATGGGTAGCACTCATGGGAGATTAATCCTTTTTTGGTCGTCGCGCTAGCCTCTACCTAATTTAAGTATGATTGGAGGTTTTTGTTTAACGATTTACCAAACTCAATCAGATCATAAGGCTCAGCCTTTTTTAAAAAGCGTTTTTACTGAGTCTATTTTGTTGTGGTTTTTTGTGCTTTTTTAATTTTCATGGGAGTTCCATAAGAATATCTTTTAAAAGTAGTCGGGAATATCAAAAGATATGGAGTCAATATCATTTTCTTTTGAATAATACATACAAATACTATCCTTATATTTTTGCTTAGAAGAAGGTATTTCAATAAAATTAAATCTTCTATAAAAGTCTGACCCAATATCGCTATATAAGAAAAAATTATTACAATCTATATTTTGCTCTAATTTGTTTATCACTTCTTCAATTAATATAGAAGCATACCCTTTTTGTCTTAAATGTAAAGGAGTAGCAATTGACCCAATCCCTCTAACAAGTAAGTCTTCTGAAAGATTTAGTTCATATACTATTAGGGAACTTAATAACTCTTTTGTATCAGTTTCCTCCAGAACATACCATTTCCCCTTTTTGTACTTACTGGAACCCTGACACATCGTTACATATTCTTGAGAAAGCATTCTGTCTCCCCAAACTTCATAGCCCATCATATAAACTACTTTCATATCCTTGTCTGTTGCTTCTCTAATTTTTTTCAATATATCTCTCCTTATGACTGTATTTTCTTATTGATTCACTTCGCCTTTCAAAGTTTAAGTCCTTTTTTTATTGAGCTAACCTACCCCGTTAGTTCCATAAGAGAAAGTCTGCTGAAGCAACCCCTGTTATTGATAAATAATTAGTAATAGATTTAATATGCGATGGAACTAAAAACCCGCCTTAAATGGTACAGCAACCTATGGAATGTTGGCGCTAGTATATTTAATCAAGAAGGTAAAAAATACCTTTTGTTGAATTAGTAGATATACTAAGAAAAAACAGGAGGTTAGTAAATGAACTTATACTCATTAAAAATAGAAGGGTTTAGAAGGCATCTTAATACTACGATTTTCTTTTCAGATGCAACCTTTTTAATAGGTGAAAATAATAAAGGAAAAAGTACCATACTACATGCCCTCAATATATTATTAAATGATTCAAAGAAAATCCCTGAAGAAGAATTTTGCCATAAATTAAGTGAAGATGGTAAGTCGAATGAAAGAATTTGTGACGAAATCGTCTTAACAGCTGAATTTAGAAACGTGTCAAAAGATGCCCTTGATTGGAAAGGATTTAAAGGGAGGATTTTAAAATATACCCCTACTGAAGGGACAAATGAAACTGGGTATAAAATAGTTTATAAAAAAATATTCAAACCCAATATTAATTATACAGTGCAAATGAAAGAATATAATAAAGTAATGATTGAAAAATTTAAGGATTGCACTACTATTAATGAATTTATTAATGCCGGTTTATCACATGAAGTAATTAAAGAGGAAGGCGGCCTTGATCTTGGTAATTTAGAAAAAAAATTAACTCTAAAACAGTTAGAATCCATTCGTAAAATTGAAGATCTTTATGAAGTAGATGAGACTCAAGAGTCTTGGTTTGAAAACCCTGGTGGAATACCAGGTATTGTATTACAAAAATTACCGAAGTTTTTACTTATTCCAGCTCAAGATAAAGCATCAGAGCTATCCGGCACTTCTGGGGCATTATACGATACATTAAATGAGCTTTTTAAAGATGTAAGAGATTCTTCAGAGAATTTCAAACAAGCCCAAACATATTTAAATTTACTAGCAGATGAACTGGATCCCAGTGATTCAAATAGTGAATTTGGCGTCATGATGGGTGAATTAAATTCAGTTCTTGGTAATATATTTCCTGACATAGGTATTAAAGCAGAAACTACATTGGGGGAAGCAGATAAAAATATAAAACCTAACTTTAAAATCAGCATGCAAAGTAACGTACTTACTTCTGTAGCCTTACAAGGAACTGGGGTGATAAGATCTGCAGTTTTTGCTCTGCTAAGGTATAGAACTATACGGGAAAATAAAAAAATAGAAACTGGAAATGTTCGACCTTTGTTAATAGGATTTGAGGAGCCAGAAATTTATTTACATCCAAATGCAGCTAATCAAATGCGTAATACAATTTACGACCTTGCGAGTTTTCCCTTTAACCAGATTGTTTGTACAACACATTCACCTTACATGATAGATTTGAGTCAAAAGCCTGCACAAACACTAAATAATTTGATTCTTGAAAAAGATACAATTTCCTTTGGTGGACAGACTATTGAAACTGAAAGAATTATCTGTAATCCTTTTAATACTTCTTTAGCATTTAAGAAGTTACAAGATGTTGAAAAGGATTATGTTAAAATGTTACTCAAAATGGATGACTATATCTCAAGGGCTTTCTTTTCGAAAAACGTACTAATTGTTGAAGGAGATACTGAAGATATAGTTTTGAGAGAAACAATATCTAGAATGCCATCAATTGTACGCGTTGATATATCACATAATTGGCAAATTATTAAAGCTAGAGGGAAATCATCAATTATCTCCTTAGTAAAATATTTAAGGGCAACTGGGATAAATCCTTATGTAATGCATGATCGTGATCAAGGAACTCCTGGTGCTGAAGTTTTTAACAATCCAATTTTAGATGCCATAGGATATCCAAATAAAAGGTTTATGTTAGAGGAATGCATTGAGGATGCTTTAGGATATGGATCACCTTCTTCTGAAAAACCTGCAAAGGCATATATCTATATTCAAAACTCATGGACCGATGAATGGGCTAGCATTCCAGAAGATTGGAGAAAGGTGGTTCAAACTATTTTTTACGACTCCTTCAGTCTAATGGATAAAGAACCTATTTTTAGTACCGAATTATCAGATATAATACCTGAATTATCAGATATAACACCTCAAACCTAATGAAATTCTCTCTAAGAGAGAAAGACTATTTTTTGATGAGTTTCTTCTATTTTTCTCTTACTTTATCCAAAAGTTCGTAAAAATTTATGAGAAATCAAGAGCGTCCATTAAGTGTTTTCTATATTTAACGAACGTTATAACAAGAGGATTCTGGATAAAAAATAACCGTTCGCAAAAGTCTACTTTTACGAACAGTATCAACAATGCTATACTGCCCATTTTATACGCTAAAAAGTCGATCTCCTCTACGTTAAGGAATCGACTTTTTTTTACTTTTTCTAAATGAACTAACGCACCCGTTAGTTCAACAACAATAAAGCCGCCTGTTTGTAGGCTAAACTTCAGTAATGGTCATACGACAGCACTACTTCACCAGCCGAACATATTAGAAATTATTAATCTTAAATGTAACAGATAGTTGAAAGGTAAATTTCTATTATACTCACATTCCATTAGATGACTGGCGTGCAGTGGAAATTTTTGTCCTGATTTTCACGTCAAACATTCTCTGTTCAGCAACATGAAGAATCTCGTCTAATGAGTTGCCTTCTTCCGGATATTGGGCGTTGCCAATAGCAATCCCAATGCCCAAAGGGATTTTGGCCTTATTAATTTGTTCTAGTATGTCGGATTCCAAATTGTCAATGAAAACTTCTGTATCTTTTTGGGTAAACCCTGAAGCGATAATGATAAATTCATCGCTACCCCATCGTGCCACAACATCGGAGTTGCTGGTGTGGTCCAATAAAAGCATAGACAGCCCTTTTAACCAATGATCTCCTGTTTCATGACCTAATCGGTGATTTAAATCTTTAAAGTTAATTACATCGATTATGACCACAGCGAAAGGAGAGTTTGTTTGAACTGATTTTACTTTCTTTTTCTGCATAATCTTTAAGGCGTACCTTCGGTTAAATACTTGCGTTAGGTTATCGTAGTTGGCATTGAAACGCATTTGATCATAGACCCTACCGATAATCCATGCAATGATCGATAACAACAAGCCCTCTATAAACTGTTGGGGGAGTGGGGTTAGATTGTAGAAAATTTGAAAGAACGAGAATATAAAAACGATGCTTACTAGACTAAACTGGCCGGTATATTTCATGAACGATACCTTCTTTCATTTTAATTTACTCTTAGCTAATTCCTCCTAATCTACAAAGGACAACTTATTAAAAAAACGCCTTTCTTGAATAACTTATATGCTTTTATTAGCTGGTGATATTATAGTCCCCTACTTTATTAAGAACGTTTAAAATAAATCAACTTAACTTCTTCTGTTAAATGATTCAGTTCACCGTCAGCGATAAAATACACCTCATCACAAAGTTCTTTAATATCTTCAAAGTGATGACTTGTTAGTAAAATTGTTCGGTCAGCATCTTGAAGTGATCTGATAATCTCCTTGATATCATTATATGTTTTATAATCTAATGCATTAAATGGCTCATCGAGAATTAGAATATCTTGATTTTCCATGATGGCCTGAGCAATGCCAAGCTTTTGCTTCATACCGAGCGAATAATCCTTCACCTTCGTTTTATTATCCGAGTTTAATCCAACAAGATTCATCGTTTGTTTAATTTGGATATCTGTTATTTTTTTATTAATCGCAGCTAAGTACTGGAGATTTTTAAAGCCACTATAAATCTCAATATATCCTGGTGAATTAATAAATACCCCTACATTCTCTGGAAAATCAATTCTAGCTCCTAACACTTCTCCTCGAATTTTTACCATTCCTTCGTCTGGACGAATAAATCCACAAATCGTTTTAAATAATACCGATTTTCCACTACCGTTACTGCCGACAATACCAACTGTTTTCCCTTTTTCAATTTGTAGCTGAATATTTTTCAAGATGGTTTGTCCAGAAAATGCCTTGGACACATTACTTACTTCGATTACGTTTGTCATGAATGAACCTCCTAATTAAAAAAACGTTTGTATGAACGACTAATAAAGACCAGTAGTAGGATGAATCCGAGCATTAATACTGTAAATGCTTTACTCATAGGTATACCTGCCGAACCTTCAAGTATTTGGAGCCTTGCAATCGTTCCTAAACCTGTAGGATTATTTGAAAACAATGCATTTGGTACTATATTGAGTGCGTGCGTTGCCATGACAATTAAATAAGAAGCCGTCACATTTTTCAGCCAAATAAATAATAAGAAAAACGTTAGGAACAAAACGCTAAACTCCATTATTTTCAAGTAAATAAAAATAGGCCAAATACTCACTTGTATACTTTCGGAAATCTGGACTGTATGGGCTGTCCATGTTTTATTGGTTAATAGACCACATATAAAAAGTAATGCAAAAGTTAAACTAATATAAATAATTTGGAATATAAGTCCATTTGCAACTATCGCGAACAACCACTTCATTTTTTGCTTGATTCGTATAAATACAGGCAAGTTATCATCTGTACACCAAGTTTCTATAAATAATGCAAGCAAATATAACGGCGTTCCATAATAAATGAGCTGCTCTAAAAAGGATAACAAATGGAACTTTCCTATTTCCTGTCCATAGAAAAAGCGAAGTATATAATCTTGTAATGACTCTTCCGTACCATTCATCACTTTCCATATCGTTAAAATCCCTACAATTCCACATAGCAATAAAATGATTTTCCGTGTCCATAATGCTTGTGCGTAATAAAAAAACAATCCTTTGCGTGTTATATTCCAAGATGGTGACAACTTTCGATACCAAACAAGTCGAATGCAGCTGATTTGGACAATTAACAGCACAATCATCCCTGCAACTGACCATAAAACACCATTTCCCATAAAATTGTGATGAAGTATAATGTAGCGATTCAACGTAATAAAGGGTAGAGAACCTAGTGCAGGTATTTTAATACTGATAGCCATAATCCCATAGGCAAGTAGGACCAATACTATCACCACTCGTCGATCGAAGAAATGAAAAATGGTTAAGGTGGATACGCCAACAAAAGCTAAGCCGACCATCATATATACACTGCTACTAATCGTAGCCATTATAGGCGTCGAGAAGATAGATTCAAAATAGTGAAATAGTTCATTTTCAGCTGAACTATTCACAGGGTAGACATTCCCATGTGGTAGGCCGATTCCGATTATAACTACAATGATGATTTGCAATAAAACAAATAGTATTGCGTAAATCGAGATGGCTAGCCATTTTGTATAAAAGTAACGTGTGAAATTTCGGCAACGAACTAATAAAAAAGGTGTATCTTCTTCTAAATTTCTAAAAATAGATAATAAAAAAATCGGTGTCATACAGTAAATCATTAAATAATGCTCCGTTAACATACGTAAAACAAACACTTCATAACTATCCGAATTACCTTGCCGTTCTACTATAGAAAACAAAATATAGATAGTGGCTAATAATAGTAGAGGCGCCCCGATATGCTTTCGAACATCATGTCTTAAGATCGAAATCATACTTTTTCCTCCTACATCGTGTAAATAGACTCTTTTACCTTAAAGTTCATATAAATGGCATAAAGGATCATGATAACGATGGCTAACATTGGACCAAATAAAAATGATGGCAGGCCAACAACTTCGACCTCGACACTTGTTGGTTCAAAAGCCGTAAATAATCGTAAATTTTCAAGGTGTAAAATCGAAAGGATGAAATTTTCTAAAATCGTATAAACAAAAGGACCTGTTAAAATGACAAATAAGTTTTTGCTATACAGGCTAAACACATATCCCATCGTTGCCACAATGGCACAAATGAACCCTTTCCAAACACTTAACAACAACCCATATATTAGTGGTGATTCAGTAAATAGTTCTCCTGCAAAATGCGTTTGTAATAATCTCGGTGCAGCTTCTCCTGTTTGGGGTGAAATCCAGGTATATGTCACATCAATCGGCTGAACTCCATAAAGAGCTGTAACAACACCTGCAAAAGAAATGATGAACATGATTAAGAACGCACTGCCACTGATGACAATCCACTTCGATAACAAATATTGTTTTTTACTCGCTCTCGGTAAAATGTATTTTAAGAAGCCATTTTTACGCTCAAAGTACATGAGCCAACACGTCGGTAAAACTGCAAGGAGTGGGAATATGAAATTAAATATTTCAAACCCAACTTCCCATACTTCTAGCTGATGCTCTAATGCATAACTCTTATAAATGGTGCTACATAAAATAATCGATAATAAAGTCCCTACTATGATTGTAAGTAAAATGGGCAGTTTTAATTTACGCCATTCCAGTATGATTAAATTTCTCATCGTATACCTCCGTTTCGTTGACTACACTATAACGAACATATTTACTCGAAACAATAGGCTAGAAACAAACAAAAGTTTTAGAGGAACGTATACTTTTACGTTCCTCTAAAACCTTTGTTTATGCTTTAAAATTGAATACCTATCGTAATCATTTGCCCATTCTTTTGTTCGTTTCGTGTGATAATTTTTCCGCTATATTGCTTCGCGATCTGTTGGACGTTATATAAACCAAAGCCTCGGCCGTTCGAATGAGTGGATTTCGTTGAATATCTGGGCTTAAAAAGCTGCATAAATTGTTCATTTGTCATATACCCTGCTGGATTACTAACTGTCAGCTCATATCGATCATTTAATTGCATCATTCGAATTAAAATTGTGTCGCCTCCATAACAAGCTTCAATGGCATTATCAATCAGAATACCCAGTACTTCAATTAAATCATAATCTTCGCATGGAAAGGCTGAAACCGATACCGAACGTTCAATATGTAATTCCATTTTTAACTGTTCTACTCGTTTCATCTTCGTATAGAGAAAGCCTGCAATCACTTTATGATCCATATTCAGTAGCTCATGCTGTCCATTTGTTAGTTGCACGTTTTCTACATACTTTGAAACCTGCTCGCGTGCAACCTTCATGTCCTCAGTCGATTGCAAAATACTTGAAATGGCTAACAATTTATTCGAAAACTCATGTTGTCTAGATCGTACTTCCGCAACTAACTCATCAATAATTGGTATATATTTTTCAGTTGCTTTCATACGATTTTCCATTACCTGAGCCCTTTTTTGTTCATAAAATAGCCAACCAAGCATTGCAAGCACAATCAAAACAACAAATTCTATAAAAACAGAATGAATCATTAACCCATTTTGATTCCTTGATGACAGAATGATATACAATAGAAAACCAAAAACACTGACAATCATTAATTTGACAAACTCATTGAAATCATTGCGTATATAAACTAAAAACCTTTTTGTCACAAGCCAATAAAAACATATCGTTAGCAGAAATGATAATGGACGAATGACCAACTGACTAATTGTCAGTAAATCGATCGTCGTGACAGTGAATAATCGTATTAACAACCAAATAATATAACCAAGCATTGTGACAAAGATGATTTCAACATGTGATGCTTTTAAAACAAAGCTATTCATTAATAATGTCAAAAAAAGTAGTCCAATTAGTCCTGGAATCGATTGAACAGGTAAAATTTCAAAATCCCTAAGCAGTACTGCATTAACACTATTACTATCAGCTGAGTTAAATTGGGTATGATCGAATAGACAAAATATCAAGATGACTACAAGCCATTTGACTGCTCCCCTTTTAACGCTAATCTTTTCACGCCCTACTAAAAACATAATCAAAAAGAGTGAGAATACATCAAGTGCTGTTTCAAATAATAACAATCCCATTTTTCACCTCTACACTACTTGATCGCGATATTTAAGTCCAATTGGTAATGGGACTAAACAATGGCGAAGCTTGACAAGATTGTCTGCTTTTTGAATCGTTTCAATATACGATTTATTGAGTATATAGCTTTTATGGCATTGCACAAATGGCCCTTCGTGTAATAATCCCATCATCGCTTTTAAAGAATACCCTGCAATTTTTTCTTGTCGGTGTCCCCCTTGTTCCGTCAAGAGATGAATAACCATTTTTTTGCCAAATGATTCAATATATAATATATCTTGAAATCGGTATTCGAAAATAAACCCTTTTTGTTCAATCCTGACTGTTTGTTCATCTGTTTTTGCTTGGTGCAAGTATTCGAGTACCTCTGCAACAATATTCTGCACTTCCTCTTTTGTGTATGGTTTCATTAGGTAGTGATAACATTTTAATTCTCGATACGCCCGTAGTTCTTCTGTCACAACAGCTGTTTCAAAAATGATTGGCGTATATTTATATGTCTGTATAGAGCGAAGCTGTTTAACCAAATCTGTACCTTTATAATCGACTAATTGAATATCGACGATAAATACATCATACCGTTGCCTTTGTACCATAACTAAGGCATCTGCAGCACTGACTGAAAAAGAAAGGTGTAAATCTGCATCTAATTCAAATAATGCACGCTTCAAAAACTGTTGAATGTTTTCATCATCTTCTACTATTAAAATATGCGTCATTTTAAAAAGCTCCTTATTTCTATCAATCTCTTGTTAACCACATTTTTATTATAAGCACAACTCGTTTACGTATTGCAATCAATCGATTAGTTGACAGCTAATTGAAGTTTACTGCCTCTTTAATTAAATAACTTAGAGTTTAGAATCACTTTCTAATCATTCCTTTTCTTCAACAATCTGGCCCAATTGTTGAAGAAAGATCAAACAGCGACTCTTCAACTATCCTGCCCCGATAGTGCCATAAGAAAGAGAGCTGCCTAAGCAACTCCCTTATTGAAGTAAAGCACCCGTTAGTCCTAACATAACTCCTTACTCAACAATCTGGCCCGATTGCTAAATAAGAAAAAATCCTACATTATCAAAAAACAGCATATAAACGGGTTAAACTGTTCAATCATTACTGATTTCCCCATTAACTAGATCACCTTTTAATTAAAAGTTAAGTCCCATTTTCCTTAATAAAATCACGTTCAGATCTTATTTGTTCTTCTAAAAGATAATCCTCTAGCTTCCCATATCTTGAAGCTTGTGTTAATGATAGGCCAAACCCTTCGACGAGTATTTGTGGTCCAAAATTGCTTGCTATCATACTAAAACAAGTAATTCTTAGAGACTTAGGTGTAAAACCACAAAAAGCCTTTACCTTCCTTGCAATGAAGGTGCTATTGATTGGACGATTCTGATATACCTCTGATGAACTCGAACTTAAAATTAAAAAAGGCTTATTCTGTACGTTTCTAATGTTCGATCTTTGTTTAATGTATTCATTTATTAATATTAGTTCATCATTAGATAAATAAACAGGGGTTCTCTCATTCAAGTAAATTGCCTTCAAATCAGCCTTTATGTCACTTATTTTTATGTTTCTAATATGTGATGAAGATAACCCATGATAAAAACATAGGGTTGTCAATAAACACTCTAAGGGTTGTTCATAGAGGCGACTTTTTATTACTTTAGCCACTCTTACTTGCTCATCAAAGGTTAAAGGCTCGATAGTTGGAGGAAGCTCTCTAGATTTTATATCCAAGATAGGTATATGGGGGTTATTTGTCTTTTTCTTTTGGCTAACTTGAAGAGAACTAATAAATCTTTCCTCACAATCTCACGATGCTTAGGTGTTAAAGTTAATAGAAATTCATGTATATCTTCTTGTTGAACATTATCCCAAGAATCTATATGTTTACAGTAGATTTGTAACCATCGGACTAATCTTACAAATATTTCTATATCTGCCTTTACTGTTAAAAGGGATAATGGATTCCTCGCATTAAACTTTACTTGCCTATTCCTAAGCTCCATTCTTTCGTTGAAATATATATCTAATAGACGCATAAATCCTTTTGGGACTTGCTTTAAAAGCTCTCTAATGCCCTTAAGAATTCCCTCATCTGCGTTAAAGCTTAAATAGCCTTCCTTAAATAAAAAATTAAATAGACTTGATTTAACTCCCTTTGAATTAGGAATTTTTTCTAATGTAGATACCAGCCAGCCTTCATTAATATTAGAAGGTCTTAAAAGCTCATTTTCAGCTGCTTGTAAAACCTGTAACACCTTACTAGTGTGCCTACGAATTGTTGATACACCAATACCTAGCTCTTTGAAATATAGAACATAGTTTTTAAATATTGTTGCACTCCATGTTTTTTTGAAATTCTCTTTAAGAAAATCTTCAGTTTGGATTCTCTCTACACGAGCTTTATCAAAACAATTTTGACAGACGGTTGTTTTTTTATTAATTTGTGACGGATTCAGTTTTCTCCCACAGGATACGCAAGTAAAATTGTTCATTATTCTCCTAAATTGGTGGAAGCTTGTCTTCAGAAATGGATTCATTAACCGCCTTTGCCAACTTATTATTCATTGGCCTTTCAAGTTTTTTCACAGGTGTAGGAGTATGTTTCCATAAATCATTTGGAGTACATTCTAGTGCAGTACACAGTGCATCCATTGTTTGCGTCTTTACTTGCTTTGGCTCACCAGTTAATAATGCGCTAATTGAGGGTGGAGATAGTTTATAACCTGCTTTATCCTCCAATAGCCTACCCAACTCAGCACCAGACCATATTCCACTATCAGCCATGACTTTTCTTAATCTCCATTCAATCGCCAATTCATTCACCCTTTTTATTAAAGTTTAATAATTGATTTTGCCACTTTTCCTGAGCCATCCTCACTCTTTTCTCCAAATGATCTGAACCAGGATTAGAGTAGTTAAATGTCGTTGCGACATCGGCATGACCTAACAGTTCCTTTAGTGTTAATAAGTCAACACCAAGTTCTGTCTGACGAGTTGCGAATGAATGACGTAATTGATGAGGACTAAAAATCTCTTCCTTAGTAAAACCCATCTTTTCTTGCCTTCTCGCTAAATTCTTTCGAGCTGTGTGTTTATTTAACCTTAATCCACCTTCTGATAAAAATAAAGGTCCCACAGTTTCGGTAGTGAAAAGAGGTCTAACCCTTTCTAAGTACCATTTCAGAAGTATATCTACATCATCTAACATCGGTACCCATCTTCGCTTAAATCCTGACCCCTTAGATCCTTTTCCAAAACGAACATGAATTTTACCTTTTTCCCCTAAGTCGAACCTACAGTCTTTTACGTCCATCATAATTATTTCTTGTGTTCTTAAACCTGTTAATTCTAACATCCTAAAAAGGGTATAGTCTCTCGCAACAGTGGAGTATTTTCTAGCTGTTTTCATTTCCTCCTTCATACCATTCCAAAATCTAGCAAGCAATTCAGGTTTTGGAGGTATTACCTGACCATTATGATCATCTTTTCTATGATAGTAACGGTTAAATTTATCTAATAAGTTAGGAACTTGTACTTTATACCTCTCCCATATTTCATGACCATGCCTTGTCTTTAAATACTCTAGAAATGTAGAAATAGTGGATTGATATTTTCTTCTAGTCGAATATGCTAGTCCTCTTCCGACCAATCCTAAATAAAACTTATCTGCATCGGACATTGTAACTTCCCATATGAACTTATTTGATACATCTAAGAATTCCTTCAAGCATTTTGTTCCAAGAGCTATGGTATGCTCCGTATATCCTAGAACACGCTGTTGCTGTTCCCATAACCCCATTAACTTTGCTTGGTATCCCCTTGATTCTTCATATGTAGGATAGTATATTTCTTGTTTATTGCTGATTACAGATAAAAAAGGTTGCTTCCCCATTTAATAACCTCGCACTTTAGGTATTACCTAATATTTTTAGTTAACACCTAATATATCAGAAGATTAATAAAAAAGAAACATATCCTTTCTCCGGTGCTGATGGCTGACAATAAGGGAAGCCGCATTGTTTAAAATGGCGCATTTCAGCACATCTCTAGGATGAACGACACTCGCATTCAGGCTTCCCACATGCGCCCGATGTAGACCTACAACATGATTTTTCGTGTTGAGCATCATGACAAGAAAAACTTCCCTGTCCTCGTTTGCGATTTGCGCTGCGGCTAATTCTCGGGCATCTTCTGGATTGCGAATTTGAAAGGCCGCAAACGGCTCAACCATTTCCCTGATTTCCTGCTTAATTCGTACCACTTCAAAAATTGGGGTTAATTCCATTTTCAAAACTCCTTTTCATTTTTTTTTTTATTTGTTGCCCTTTTGGTTTTTCTCTGGTGGGTTGTTCTTTCCTATTTTCATTTGCCTTGCGAAGCGAATTAGTTCCCCAAAGGGGAATTATTTTTCCCCTTTGACATGTAGAACGAAAAACACGCATAGGCAATCGGTCAAGGGATTAAGCACAAAAAGTTTTTGATGTTGCGATAGCGCCCCTAATCAAAAAGTTTTTTGCCCCTTGATCGATTGACTGGCCGTCTTAGCTTCCTGCCGGAAAGGTTCGGGTGTCCTACCGGCTGGGAGTTTAGCCGGCCTGCGCTGTTTTACGATTCGGAAGGCAAAGGAAAAAATAAAAAAAAGCAGCCGGGTGGCTGCTTTCCTTGTGACCTTTTATTTATTAATTAATCCCTTAATCTTACGGTTTCCGTCTCGTTCGGTATGGCGGCAGTAGCCGTAAATGGTACAGGAACCTACGGAATGTAGGCGAATCATGAGCCGTACAGTTCGTCGTTATCGAACCATTTAATGCCGAAGCGACACGTACAGAATGTCAAAAGGTGTTCTTTACTTTTTGTACAGACTGTAGTGCTAGCCGCACGAAGTAGATTCAAAATGCTCTAACGCTTGTGTAATCCTAGGCGAAAGTAAAAACCTACCTTTTCATAAAGAAAAAACACTTTTGAGAAAGGCTCACCCCAAAGTGTTTTATATTAAATTACTATACTATTATTTAACTGCCTCTTTTAATTCCTTACCTGGTTTAAAGGCAGGAACTTTGGAAGCTGCAATTTGTATTTCTTCTCCTGTTTGTGGGTTTCTACCCGTTCGAGCTGCTCGGTCTCGCACTTCAAATGTGCCAAATCCAACTAGTTGGATTTTTTCCTCTTTAGCGAGAGTATTGGAGATCGTTTCAAACAATACATCGACTGCTTTTTTCGCGTCTCCCTTTGTTAGATCAGCCTGTGTTGCCACAGTATTTACTAATTCCGTTTTGTTCATAGTCAAGCACCCTTTCCTTTATTCTTATTTAATATGTAGAGATGACAACATAACATAACATATCATCTATGCGCCTGTCACTTGGTAAGATCAGATAAATGGAAGCTAAATCCCTTTAATTATTGCTAATAATAGCACTTTGGCGAAAGTCGATATCAGTATTATTCTTAACGGGTTTATCATTCTTAAAATTTCAATTTTTTGAAAAATAAAAATTTTAATCTTGATATTTAATATCCCTATGATAATATTAAATTATCAAATCATATATAGGATATTAAATCATATATGTGATTTAAAGGGAGAGTAAACAAATGTCCGTTAAATCTGCAGAAAGAGTTTTAAGAGTGTTTGAATTATTAAGCCAGGCGCAGCATGGTTTAACCATCAAGGAAATTAGTGAATCCTTGTCTTTTCCACAAAGCAGTACTTCTGGTCTCATTAGAACGTTGTTAAATGAGGGGTATCTCTCCCTCGATTCCTATAATAAATATAAGTTAGGACCAAAGCTGATTCAAATTGGTAGCGCGGCTATGGATTCGTTGGATATTTCCTCTCAAGGCTTGCCTTATTTAAAAAAATTGATGGAGAATGTTCAAGAAACGGTATTCATGGCGGTGTTATCAGAGAATGAACTGGTTTATGTTGCGAAAATTGATAACAACCGTTCTATTCGTACTACCGCACAGCCTGGAAGTCAAAAACCCTTATATTGCACAGGTCTCGGAAAGGCTTTTTTAGCCTTTTTACCTCAGCAACAAAGGAATACTATCCTGGATAGTCTTGAATTGCGCCCTATCACCGAGCACACCATCACAGACAAAAAGCGGCTTGAACAGCAGCTAACATTGTTTAATGAGCTTGGTTATTCGATAGATGATGAGGAAAATGAAGATGGTTTATACTGTCTGGCTGCTCCGATTTATGGAACCAACCATACTATTCAAGCAGCCATCAGTGTTGCAGGTCCAAAGGATAGGATGACTAAGCAAAAGGATTTTATCGTAGGAAAATTGATTACCACCGCAAAAGATGTTGCAACCAGTATTGGAAATGCAGGGAATAGTCAGTTTTAATGAAACGAGGTGTTCACATGGATGTTGTAAGTTTAGGGGAAACGATGATCTTATTTTCTGCTGAAGAAACAGGTCAATTACGATACAACCGGAATTTCACTTCAAGAGTTGCCGGTGCTGAAACAAATACACTTATTGGATTAGCGAAGCTTGGCTATCAAACGGGCTGGATGAGCAGAGTTGGCAAGGATGAGCTTGGAAAACGTATTCTTTCAAGAATACGGGGAGAGGGCGTGGACACTTCTTTTGTAAAAGAAGATGAAAGCGCACCCACGGGTTTGTTTTTAAGAGAAAGAACAACTATCAATAGTTCAAGAGTCTTCTATTACCGAAATCAATCTGCTGCCAGTAAAATGGTCCCTGAAGATATGGAAGAAAGCTATATAGCCAAAGCAAAGTTCCTATATCTTACTGGAATAACACCTGCACTTAGTGATTCTTGTAAAAATACTGTTTTACATGCAATAGAGCTTGCCAAGAAAAATGGTCAAAAAATCGTATTTGACCCCAATGTACGAAAGACGCTTCTTGATGATAAGACAGGTAGAGAAACGTTATTGGAAATAGCAGCAAAGTCCGATATCATTCTTCCAGGAATCTCGGAAGGATACTACTTATTCAAGTCAACAGATTGTGAACAGATAGCGAGAGAATGTAAACAATTAGGTGCTGAAATAGTAATAGTGAAGCTAGGAGAAAAGGGGGCCTACTATTCCACTTCTGATACTTCTGGTTATGTTCAGCCTTATCAGGTCGCAACGGTAATCGATCCTATTGGAGCTGGCGATGGATTCGCTGCCGGCGTATTATCCGGGATATTGGATGAAATACCTATTCATGAAGCGGTAAAACGTGGTTGTGCGATAGGCGCAATTGTTACAACTGTAAATGGTGATATTGAAGGGCTTCCAGATAAAGAAACACTTGAAAAATATATGAACCAAACCAATAAAGAGGATGTAATCCGTTAAAGGAGTGTTCAGAATGAATACGCTTACTCGTATTTTTGAAAATAAAATCATATCCATTGTCCGAGGGGCAAAGCCAGAGGATACATTAAAAATTGCAAAGGCTTTACGGGATGGTGGTATCAGATTAATTGAGATCACACTTAACTCTCCTAATGCTCTAGAATCTATTGAACTAATTTCTAAAGAACTTGGCGAGGAAATGGTGGTGGGCGCTGGTACGGTATTAGACCCTGAAACAGCCCGGGCAGCCCTCCTCGCAGGTTCAAAATTTATCTTATCTCCAACCGTACATCTAGAAACCATTAAAATGACGAAAAGATATGGTGCAGTTAGTATACCAGGAGCTTTCACCCCTACAGAAATTCTAACAGCATATGAAAATGGAGGAGATATTATCAAGGTTTTCCCGGCAAGTGTCGGTCCAAATTATTTTAGGGATATTCGTGGTCCGTTATCTCATATCCCTCTTTTACCTACAGGGGGAGTTACTTTAGACAATATAGCCGAGTTCCAAAAAGCTGGAGTAGTTGGTTTCGGAATTGGCAGCTCGCTTGTCGACGCAAAACAGGAAGTAAATGAAAGGTACTTAATGGAATTGACGCAAAAAGCAAGATCATTTGTTTCTGCTATTCGATCTTAAAAAAATAGAGGTCTATCAATCACCCATAAAACTACTAAGGAGAGATTTAGTATGAAAATTAAAAGCTATGAATTATTCCAAGTACCACCTCGTTGGTTATTTTTAAAAATAGAAACAGATGAAGGCATTGTTGGCTGGGGAGAACCCGTAATTGAAGGAAAAGCGGCAACGGTTAAAGCTGCAGTTGATGAATTAATGGAAAATCTAATTGGTAAAGATCCACTTAATATTGAAGATCATTGGAATCTCATGTACAGAGCAGGATTCTATCGTGGAGGCCCAATCTTAATGAGTGCGATTTCCGGGATTGATCAAGCTCTTTGGGATATCAAAGGGAAATATTATAACGCCCCGGTCCACCAACTTCTTGGAGGAAAAGCCAGAGATTCTATTAAGGTTTATTCTTGGATCGGTGGAGACCGTCCTTCTGATGTTGGTGAAGCAGCTAAGGAAGTGGTATCTAAGGGATTCACAGCGGTTAAAATGAATGGGACTGAGGAACTCCAATATGTGGACTCCTATGAAAAAATTGATCAGGTGATAGAGCGAATTGCTGCTGTACGTGAATCCGTAGGTCCACATATTGGAATCGGAATTGACTTTCACGGAAGGGTTCATAAACCAATGGCCAAAATCCTTGTAAAAGAACTGGAAGCATACAGACCGATGTTCATTGAAGAGCCTGTATTACCTGAGAATAATGAAGCTTTACGGGATATTGTGAATCATACTGCGATTCCGATTGCAACCGGTGAAAGAATGTACTCTAAGTGGGATTTTAAAAAGCTCCTTACAGATGGATATGCCGATATTATTCAGCCTGATTTATCGCATGCTGGGGGAATAACAGAATGTAAGAAAATCATCTCAATGGCTGAGGCCTTTGATGTGGCAGCTGCTCCTCATTGTCCTTTAGGACCGATTGCTTTGGCAGCCTGCCTACAAGTGGATGCTACATGCCATAATGCATTTATCCAAGAACAAAGCCTAGGCATTCATTATAACCAAGGTAGTGATTTGCTGGATTACATAGTTGATAATCAAGTATTCAAATACGAGGAAGGCTATGTGAAGATTCCGGATGGGGCAGGACTGGGAATCGAGATAAATGAGGACCATGTGAGAAAAATGACGGAGATTGGTCATAATTGGAGAAACCCTGTTTGGAGACACAAAGACGGTAGTATCGCGGAGTGGTAAAAGAAAATCCCAAATGAAAAAGGTGAGTACAGTGAATAAGAAAATGACAAAAGTTCGTTACAGAATTGTAATGATGCTATTTTTCACCGTAATTATTAACTACATGGATCGAAGCAATATTTCCATAGCAGCACCTTTTATTTCAAAAGAACTAGGATTGGATTCCGTAAGTATGGGGTTAATCTTTTCTGCGTTCGGCTGGACTTATTGTGCCTTGCAGATTCCAGGCGGGTGGATTTTAGAAAAACTAGGGAATCGTAGAACTCACGCATACGGAATTGCGGGTTTTTCCATCGCAACGCTTCTACAGGGATTTGTAAGCGGGTTTTCAGGGTTTTTCTTGTTGCGGATCGGGCTTGGGGCGTTCGAAGCTCCTGCCTTCCCGACCAACAGTAAGGTTGCGGCTAGCTGGTTTCCAGAAAATGAACGAGCAAGAGCCATCTCCATCTACACATCTGGTCAATTTGTAGGACTGGCTTTTTTAACTCCAACCTTAGTGTTTCTCCAGCAGTCGGTAGGCTGGCGAGGGCTTTTCATTATAACAGGTATCATAGGGGTTGCTTGGTCCATTTTATGGTATGTTTTATATAGAGATCCACAGCATAGTAAGAGCATTAACAAGGCTGAAATGGATTATATCAAAAAAGGTGGAGCTATCGTTGAATCTTATTCTGGAAATGATGATTCACCTGTTAGAAAAATAGGTAAAAAAGATTTCTTGGCTGTTCTGACAAGCAGAAAACTATGGGGAATATATATAGGACAGTTTGCAGTAGCTTCCACACTATGGTTTTTCTTAACATGGTTCCCTACTTACCTTGTTGAATACAGAGGCTTAACATTCATTAAGTCTGGTCTTCTGGCTTCCCTACCATTCTTAGCGGCATTTGTCGGAGTTTTACTCGCAGGCTTCCTATCTGATTTCCTTGTTAAAAAAGGAGTATCTGCAGATATTGCAAGGAAAGTCCCAGTAATATCAGGATTATTGCTTTCCACTTCAATCATTGGTGCGAATTTTGTTGACAATACTAATCTAGTTATTTTATTCATGTGTATTGCCTTTTTTGGAAACGGTTTCGCATCAATCACCTGGGTGTTTGTTTCATTGCTTGCTCCAAAAAGGCTGATTGGGATTGCTGGAGGTACTTTCAATTTCATTGGTGGTACAGCATCAATTATTATACCGATTGTGATCGGCTTCCTTGCCAAGGGTGGTGATTTTGCTCCTGCACTTACCTTTATTGCTTGTATAACCTTTGCTGGAGCCCTGTCATACATTTTCTTGGTTGGTAAAATCGAAAGGGTTCAGGATTATGCTGATTTAAATTCACCGAATAATAAGAAGTTATCGGGCTAATGATGAATACGTAGAATACCTAAACAAACAACACAGCAGTGCATCCTGTAATTGGGATTACTGCTGTGTTGTTTGTAGTTAATATTATATGATGGATAAAAGCACCTTAAAGTTTATTATTATTTTCTTTGAATTTCCTTAAATTAGTAAAAATACTATTATTCAACTTTAATAATGACTAACTGATGGTATAATTGCAATAAGTTGCAGCAAAAGCTGTTGGTAGTGCCCCTATTAGATTTATAAAAGACAAGCAGTTCAAGTTATTAAACTAAACATCTAATAAATGTTAATCATTGTAAGGTAGGTTGAAAGTTAAATTTTTACATAATGTAATAAGATAGAAGGTGGGCCGGACAAAGTTCTTAGTAGTAATTAGTTACTATGATCAATTAATTAGGAGGGAATAAGTTGGATTTTTATAACAATCCATTTTTCAATCTAACAAATATGATATCACAGCTCTCTGATGATAAATTTCACGAGCTTAACTCTAAATTTATTGATACTACTGGTTATGCAGAGATTTTGACAGATTTAGGGGAAGAGTATATAAAGTTTGCATATGAGATTTATACGGCAAAAACACCCATTGATAATATTAACGCTTATTACCGAGAAATCAAATTCCCAACGTTAGGAGATTCTTACAAGGTAGTATGGAATGTCGATAAAGCCACTCAAATTATAAAAAGAGAGAAAATGAATACATCATTAATGAATATCAATGAGTTTCATATACCATTTGACGAATTAGATAAAAAGGTTTTAGAAAGTGCCATTCATAATAAAAAGCCTGCTATAGCTGTTCACCTTCCAGCTCTAGACTTTACTAACATGGGGAAAATTTTAATAGATGGCTCTCATAGAACAGCAGCAAAACTAAAGCAGGCTAATGCAAAGAAGAATATAAATCCTAAAATTAAAGCTTATGTTTTTGATGAAGAATTATGTTATGAATGTATGTCTCATGAATTTTTTAGAGTATTAACAAAAGTCCACTATAATTTAGGTTGTATTGGAAAAGCAGAAATGGACGGAACTGCTCCTAATGAGGTTATAGGAAATCTCTATACAATTAAGTAAGATTACTGTTTGTTAGCTTTTTTGGATGTTGAAAAAGATTAATTATCTCTTTGGTTTTGAGCAATATTTTGGACACTAAAAAGTTAATCTTAAGCTATATTTCTCTCAATTAACTTCAAAGCAATTACCTCTGTATCTCCTTCTACTAATATGACATTTTCAGCGAAAAATATTTCATTAACATAAGGATTGAATTTTAATAATGCTTGAATCTTGTCTTTCTCTTGAGATGGCAATCCAAAAATATCTGAATTTACCTGGTGTGCAAATACATTTTTCTCATTATCTAAAGATAGCTTAGCTAAAGTTCTATTTGAACGTGACAAATCAATAAATTAGGAGAATGCGACGTTCCCAAGACTTGAAAAAACCCTTCATCTGCCAAAGAATATAGTGTGTCTTTAAATACTCTAGCAAGGTGAGGGTGCAGATAAAGCTCTGGTTCTTCAATAGCTATAATTAGTGGTCTCCCGACTCCCTTTTCTTCAGATCGATATTTTTTACTATACATCTTAAACCCTTTAAGTATAGATAGTATAAATGTACGCTGAACACCACTCCCTTGATGATCTAACAAAGTTTCCAAGCCATTATAGTCAAAGTTAGGCTTTAAAGAAGTACCAACAATTTCATCCAAAGGATTTATATCGACATTAAACTTTATTTTAGTTTCCGTCACCTCTTTTAGAAATCCTTGAACTTCTTTTTCGAAATATTTAATCTGATCATTATCGTGTGCATTTATTTTATCTTGCAAAAGTTCAGTTTTTGCCTGTGCTTCCTTATACTCATCTAAATTTTTTATAACATCTTTATAAAGCGTAGACAAAGTTTTCATGTATGGAGATGTATCCTTAATATCGTCACTTGCATTTTTCACAGCAGGAATATAAATAATCTCAGGAAATACATTTAAAAAATGCGTGCCACCTTTTCCTCCTCCCATTTTACCTTCCCAATGTTCTTCGTATCATGTTCCTCATTACCACTTAACTTAGATACTCTTTCAACGTCACTGTCAAACTTATAAATTGATCTAACAATAAATTTGCCTGTTGGCTCGTGTATTGACTTCTTAAGTCCGTGCATTTCTATTTCCTCTGGCGTTAAATTTTCAAATGTAGCATGAAAACTAATTGGTTCAGAGGTAATATGTCTGTGATAAAGATCCTTCTTTAGTTTTTTTTCACTCGAAGAATAATGCTTGAAGCACTGTACTTTTACTACAATTATTCGGACCGATAATAAGTGAAATATTTTCGATGTTTAAGCTAAGTTCCTTTATTCCTTTATAATTTCTAATCGTTATCTTTGTTAATTTCATTGTTCTTCCTCCTAAACTTTTCTTATTTGGTTAAACAAATAACACCTCATTAAGTTCATGAAAAAATAACGTCCCTAATTTTAAAAAAAGTCGAAACCTCTGCTATAATGGTTTCGACTTTTTCTATTTATTTCCTTTTTCTTTTATTTTTACCGGCATGAAGCATTCTAAGCTGTAATTTTTACGAAACTAAAAAAGCCTTTACGACTGGAAAATAGACTTTTTGACGAGTTTCTTCTATATTAAAATCCCTCCCAGATATACTGTTTAAGAACATTTTATCATGCTCTCTTTTTACTGTGTCTACTTGTAGGGGATAAAACCAACTGCATATAGTCGCGTTCCCTTTTTTCAATCAAGTTCAGATTTACTGGCTTTTGCGGCCATCGCCTTGTTCTTATTCCAAACCTTGTATTTCATGAAAACGGCGGCAAGACCGATGATCACGATGAATAAAAGGCTGATGAAAAAACCTGGACGTATTTCTTTTTCAAGCAGAGTGCCGCTGACCGCTGCTAAAATTAAAAGAAGTCCGAAAACGGCCGTAATCTTACTCCAAATCTTATTCTCCAAGATTTTGAATGAAGAAAGAATGATGAATGCCCAGTTATACAAAAGTAATATTCCAGCAGATGTTGTAATGTATTCATAAATCTTGCCTGGCAGGAGCAAGGCAGTGATGATTGATCCTAATAGTCCTAAGGCTCCAAGACCCAGTGAAGGCAGTGGAAGGTCCTTGAATTTCCTGATCTTTTGCATAAATAATGAGGGTGCATTCCCGTCATTGGAGAGCGTTACCAATAGATTGGTTACACCAAACAGTGAAGCGGTCATCGTCGAGAAACCGGCAATGATGATCGCACCATTAAAAACGTGCGGGAAAAATGCCAGGTGATAACTGTCCAATGCCGAAACGAATGGACTTTCTTTTTCACTGAATGCCCCTAACGAAATCATGGTTACGGCTAACCCCAATGAAACCACATAAATGATGGTAAGAACCAAGAGCATGATCGTCCCTGCCTTTGGCGCATCTTCCTTCTTTTTAAGCTGCATCGCCATCAGTCCAATGACCTCAATGCCGCCAAACGCATAAAAGGCATAGATAAGTGATGTCCAAAACCCTTTTAGGCCTTTTGGGAATAACTCATTGAACTTATTCGGAAAGGATGGCGGTTTCCCTCCATCAAGACCAAACCAGCCGAAAACGGCACATATGGCTAAAATGATAAACATTACGATTGCTGCTGTCTTAATTACCGCAAGGATATTTTCCACCCTGTCGAACCCTTTTGTACCCAGCAGTACCACCACGATTGAAACTATTGCAAAACCGGATGCAAATAGCCACAGCGGTACTTTCGGGAACCAAAATTGAGATAATAGCGAAAGCGCAGTAAGCTGGCTTCCCATGATCAATATATTGGAGGACCAATAATTCCAGCCACAGCTAAAGCCAGCCCATCGTCCAAATGCTTTATTGGCATAATAACAAAAAGAACCCTCTTGAGGATCGGCAGCCGTCATCTTGGCAAGCAGATTATAAACGATGTAGGTACCTAGTGCAGCCAATACAAATGAAAATACAATGGATGGCCCCGTCGTTTTAATCCCTATGGTCGATCCGAGGAAATACCCCGTCCCGATCGTACAGCCTACACCGACCAATGATAGCTGCCACCATTTCATATTGCCTTGTTGTTCACCTGATGCATTAGAATCTTGGACAGCCTTCCCTTTCGCTGAACTGCAATTGGCTTTTGTCGTCATGACATTACCCCCTCCTTCCATCATTCATAGTGTTGATAATGCCACAATGAAATATGCAAGGAAGAAGTTTTCAAATACCCTACCTTATGTAATAAACTAAAGCATCCTGCTTGATGATATGATGGCAGAAATACCTTGATAAGCAAAATAAACCCCAAAACCTACCAATGATAATCCAGAGATGATCGAAATGGCCATTAAGCTTTTTTCATTTAATAACCTGCGAAATCCATTCGTTAATGCCGCTACAAAAAAATCCCAACAGGTAAGTCCAAGGAAGATCATCCCGCTATAAAGGAAAAGTTGTGATGTCCCATAACTTGAAGCTGTTTTAGCTAAAATAGATCCATATATCCCCAACCAAAATAAAATGGATAATGGACTGGTCACAGACATAATGAACCCAGTCAAAAAACAGGAAAGTAAAGAATCTTTATTCCGATATTCATTTAATAATATCGTGTTAACCCGTAAAACACTTTCGACACCAGAATAAATAAGCACGAATCCCCCAAAAAGCCATAGAAAAATCTGGACAATCGGAATTTCTAAAAACCGTACCATACCTATATACACTAAAATCATGAACAAGGCATCTGCAATCATCGACCCTGCCCCAACGATCCAGGCATGCCAAAACCCGTTCTTGATTCCTTTATCGATACGAGCAGAGTTCACCGGACCGATCGGTGCTGCAAGGGTAAGTCCCAAGAAAAAGTAACTCAGCAGTAAATGTACACTCAAAAAGCATCACTCCTTTGAGCTAGTTCATGACTTGTACATTTTATGTGACAACCTACTGCCTATAACCACATGCAAAAAAAATTTTCCCGATTACAAAAAAGCCGTGGGAAAGCCCGGCTTTTTTGGGGGATTTCTATAGACCTTTTAGGCAGTAGCTTCTTTTTTGTCTGAACTAAAGAATTTCATAACAATCAAAACGATGCCTATACCAATGATCCCTGAAATGATATAGGTCAAATTGATATGATTTTTCATGACAAGGGACATGACCGGAGGGCCTGCCGCAACTCCGATGAACCTTGATGACATATAGAAGGAGGTAATTGTCCCCCGCTGTTCCTTTTTTATATTTTGAGTGATGATTGCGTCGAGTGTCGGCAATAACGCACCAATTGCTATGCCAACCAAACTCGTTACGAGTAATAAAAGGAAAACCTTATTTTTTGTAAAACCGACAAATACAAGGCTGATGGAAAGGACTGCTATACTGATCATGATGATCTTTTTCATGATTGGTAATTCACCCTTGATTTTTTTCCCGGCAACATAAGAAGATACACAAAGGAAAAACAGCGGGATCGCTATCACTAAACCTTTTTTAACTCCATGCAAATCATGGATTTTTTCCAGATTATCAGACAAAAAGAAAAGAACACCGAACAAAACCAACATGACAAATACACCAATCAGGAAAACCGTATATAACCATTTTCCTTCCTGCTTGAATATTTTTTTCGTATCATGCCAGAATTCTTTGAATTTCTTCGGCTCTTCCTTCTCCTTAGGTACCTTTATAAAGAAAAAGACCAAGACAATAGATATTAAACTGAAGAATGAAATCGAGAAGAATGGTAAAAACCAGATAAATGCAGCAAACAGGGAACCCAATATCGGACTCAGTACTTTCCCAAATGTATTCGAGGTTTCTATAATTCCTAAACACGAACTGGTTTTTTCATCATCATCTTTGTATAGATCCCCCACTAGAGGCAAAATGATGGGCGAGGCCCCAGACGCCCCAATCCCCTGCAATACCCTCCCAATGATGATCCACGTGTATGGATTTTCCATTTTCCATGAAGCATAACCTGCGATCAAGCCGCCGATAAGAGCTAGGATCAGGCTTGGCAGAATCACCATTTTCCGTCCAAATCGATCTGATAAATAACCAGCTATGGGAATTAAAAAGATGGATGCAACGGAATAGCTTGTTATCACCATGCTTGATTGAAATGAAGATATTCCCACCTTTTCCTCGAAAATGGGCAAAACCGGGATAAGCATTGAATTTCCGAGTGTCATCACCAATGGAATCGATGCCATACTGATCAGGCACCACACGCTTACATCTTTATTTTGCTTCTCATGACCTTCCATACTTACACTCCTCATCCATTATAAAAGCAACTTATTGCATATAAGGAACCATTTGTGAAATCAATTTGTTTTGCATCATTTTTTAAATGTCTTCAATTATTATGTTATAGCGCTTAAAGATTTATTCAGTAGCGCTTTACCCAAAACTATCCCTTATGTCCATTAAAACGAAAAAACCCATTCTATTTTAAGAATGGGTCAGACTGGTAGACAAACTCGATAATAATTCATTTTGCCAACAATGTTTTTGAAGGTTTGTAAAATTCGAACGTTTCCTCAAGGCACTGCTTTCCGCGGACGGAAGCCCTAGGCGCTCATTGCGTCTGCGGGGTCTCCCTTGGACACGCTTTTCCCCAAGAGTGTCGTACCCATAAACTTTAGAAGTTAAGAATCGCTCCAAACCATTGTTCCTTGATCGCTTGGATGATTATCGTAACTCGATAGCCTTACCTGTCGAATCCTCCAGGCTTCTTCTTAAATCGTATTTGCCTGAATCATTTAATCGCTCTTTCCAACTCTTGCTTCGTTTGCTGCAATTGCTGTTGAAATTCTTTTAACTGCTGATTGGATAGCATGTGCAACATCCTTTCAAAAACATTCTTCCCTTTAGTATTTCTCTCTTCCCGCCATTCCATAAAAGTACTTTTCACCTTAGGAATAATATAATACAGATAACAGAAGCTAACTTAGAAATATCAATTTCAAGGAGGGCTTCCATTTGTATTTCTATAAAGAAGATTTAATCAATATGATCGTTCCCGATAAGCCTGATCCGCATGCAGCAAAAGTACTTCAGGAAACACTCGGAGGGCAATTCGGTGAAATGCGGACGATGATGCAGTATTCTTTCCAAAGCGCCAATTTCCGTGGCAAGGCTAAACAATATCGTGATTTACTCCGTGGTGTTTTCTTGGAAGAAATCAGCCACGTTGAACTTGTCCAATCAACCATCAACCAGCTGCTGAATGGAGCTGGCGGGGATATGCCTGGAGATGTCGCAACCGACGGCGCCCCATTGGATGAAGTCATCAAAGGCGGCGCAAACCCTCACCATTTCATCATCGGAGCAAAAGCCTCCCTGCCTGTCGATGCTGGCGGCAATCCATGGAATGGATCATGGGTTTATGATCACGGTAATCTTGTGGCAAACCTTTTGAACAATGTCATGCTTGAATCTACTGGTGTCCTGCAAAAGTCCAGGATTTATGAAATGAGTTCCAATAAAACAATGCGTGAAACACTGGCATTTTTAATGGTTCGCGACAATGCCCACCAAAATGCATTTGCCAAGGCATTGGAAACGCTTGGTGTCGACTGGGGAAAAATCTTCCCTGTACCCAATTATGATTTGAACAAATATCCTGAATGCCGCAAATATGTGGATTTAGGCTACCATAATGCCCAATTCAACTTCAGATTGGATCAAACTCAAATCAGCGAAATTTTCCAAGGGGAGACACCGAGCCGAAATGGTGGAAACCTTACTGTTACCGAGCCGCCAAAAGGATTCCCGGTTCCCGAAATGCCGGATATGCCAAATGAACATAGCCCCGGCTTGAGTGATTTGAACAATTAAAAAAAGGCGGGCACATCTTAAATTGTTTCTTTCTTCTATTTGGACACAATAAAAAAGACACTGTTTCCCTTAATTTTTATTGGGAGCAGTGTCTTTTTTAATATCCTCTAAGAAGGAAATACTATTAGAAAAGGATTTTACCAAAGGGCCCTTATAAATTATCAAAAGTATTTTCAATGGCTAATTCCAATTCTTCTCTTCCTTCTCCTATATAACGTTTGGTCATGTTCAAATCTTTATGCCCCATCAATTTTGAAACGGTTTGAAGGTCTATCCCCTTATCGATTAATGTTTGGCAAAACGTATTCCGCAGCTTATGGGGAGTCGCATTATATTTAGTCAGCATATATTGCACGGACCTTGGCGTGATGCGCTGATTCACACTGGATATGAAGATGGCCTCCGTTTCCATATTTAGAAATTCCTTGTATGCCTTGATCTTTTCACTGGCAGTTATGGAAAGTGGAATCTTCCTGTCTATATCACCCTTTGAATCCCGGATGAGGATATATTCCCTTTCTCCCTCTTTTTGGATGTCGCTATGGTTCAAATCACAAAGTTCGGACACCCGGATCCCCGTATGAATCATTGTGTAGACAATGGCAATATTCCTGAAATGCCCAGAGGCCTCGATTTCTTTTAGGAGAGCAGCTTGCTCAAGCATGTTCAGGACTTTTGGCGGATCTTCTTTCTTTTCCTTTGCTTTACGATCGATGTTGAGGACGATTTCGGGTTTTTCAAGGAACCTGGAAAACATGGTAATGGCAGAATAATGCTTTTCAATCGTTCCTGCACTCTTGTTTGACTGTTCCATATCGTCTAAATAGGTTTGCACGTGGGATTTTTCAATTTCTACCGCTTCACCTTTAAACCATTGAAGAAGCTGGGAGATAACTCCCACATAGGTTTTAATCGTACCATCGGATTTATTTTGACCCATTAACCATTCCGCAAAAGAATGAAGAATTTGTTTATTGTCCAGGATTTCTTCTTTACCGGTCATCGAGAAGCCCCCTACCAAAATCATGCTATTTTTAAGCCTTTTCAACGAATAGTTGAAATTATACAAAAAAACCTTAGGATAATCCTAAGGTTTAGA